>NZ_VOBM01000005.1:0-207976 GCF_008370005.1 Pseudomonas sp. ANT_J28 | reverse complement strand
GACCTGAAGCAACTCGCTGTCGAAAACTGCATAACTCATTGTTTACCAAGGAGTTTTCCGTTTCGACTGCGCCGGAAGTGGGGCGAATTATAGACTTCCAGAATCTGCCGTCAACCCTTAATTACGCTTTTCTATCAATCACTTGCAGAACGCCGGAAAACAGCCCATCTCCTCTCTATAGGAGAGTAAAACGACTCCCTCCTATATAGAAGAAACCCTCAGAGCACCCCGGCCTCTTTGAATGCAGCCACAACGCCGGCATCCAGACCCAACACCCGCTGCAGAACCTCCAGCGTATGCTCCCCTAATAGAGGAGGCGCATTGCGATACTCCACAGGCGTTTCGGACAGACGAATCGGACTCGCCACTTGCGGCACCATCCCGGCCAGCACATGGGGCAGCTCGATCACTAACCCGCGCGCCTTAACCTGAGGATCCGCAAACATCTGAGCCAGATCATTGATCGGCCCGCACGGCACACCTGCTTGCTCCAGCTGCAGCACCCACTCCGCAGTCGTCTTGAACACCGTCGCCTGGCGGATAAGCGGAATCAACACCGAACGATTCGCCACCCGCAACTTGTTGGTCGCAAAGCGTGGATCATCTGCCCACTGCGGCTGTCCAGCCACTTCAGCAAACTTGCGAAACTGGCCGTCATTACCGACGGTGAGGATGAAGTCTCCGTCCGCCGTAGGAAAGTCCTGATAAGGCACTATATTCGGATGAGCATTACCCAGGCGCTTCGGAGCATTGCCCGTAGTCAGGTAATTCATTGCCTGGTTAGCCAGACAAGCCACCTGAACATCCAACAGCGCCATATCAATATGCTGACCGCCGCCGTCATGATCCCGATGCGCAAGCGCTGCAAGGATCGCCACGGTCGAATAGAGACCGGTCAAAATGTCAGTCAGCGCCACGCCGACTTTCACCGGCCCGGCACCCTCATCCCCTTCGGGTCGCCCCGTCAGACTCATCAGACCGCCCAGTCCCTGGATCATGAAGTCATAACCCGCGCGCTTGGCGTAAGGGCCTGTCTGGCCAAACCCTGTAATCGAGCAATAGATCAGATTCGGATTGATCGCCTTTAGAGACTCATAGTCCAAACCATATGCCGCCAGCCCACCGACCTTGAAGTTCTCGATCAGGATGTCCGACTTCGCCGCCAGATCGCGCACCAGCTTCTGCCCTTCAGGCCGCGTGAAGTCGATGGTCACCGATTGCTTGTTGCGATTGGCCGACAAGTAATAAGCGGCCTCGCTAGTGTTCTCGCCATAAGCGTCTTTAAGGAAGGGAGGCCCCCAGGCGCGCGTGTCATCGCCATTACCCGGGCGCTCGACCTTGATCACTTCGGCGCCAAGGTCCGCAAGGATCTGTCCGGCCCACGGCCCGGCCAGAACCCGTGATAAATCCAGTACCCGCAGATGCGAAAGCGCGCCCATGGCCGTTCTCCTATTAATAGAACGCCTGGATGCCAGTCTGAGCACGACCGAGGATCAGTGCGTGGACGTCATGCGTACCTTCATAGGTATTCACCACTTCCAGGTTGACCAAGTGGCGAGCAACACCGAATTCATCGGAAATTCCGTTACCACCCAGCATGTCGCGCGCCATGCGAGCAATGTCCAGGGACTTGCCGCAGGAGTTGCGCTTCATCATCGAAGTGATCTCGACCGCTGCAGTACCTTCATCTTTCATACGACCCAGACGCAGGCAACCTTGCAGCGCCAGGGTGATTTCAGTCTGCATATCTGCCAGCTTCTTCTGAATCAGCTGAGTGGCGGCCAATGGACGGCCGAACTGCTGACGATCCAGGGTGTATTGGCGAGCGGTGTGCCAGCAAAACTCGGCCGCGCCCAGCGCGCCCCAGGAAATGCCGTAACGTGCCGAGTTGAGGCAAGTAAAAGGGCCTTTCAAGCCACGGACATCCGGGAAGATGTTCTCTTCAGGGACAAACACGTTGTCCATGACGATCTCGCCGGTGATGGATGCACGCAGGCCAACCTTGCCGTGAATCGCAGGAGCACTCAGGCCCTTCCAGCCTTTCTCCAGAACGAAGCCGCGGATGTCGCCGGCGTCGTCCTTGCCCCAGACCACGAACACATCAGCGATCGGGCTGTTGGTGATCCACATCTTGTTGCCGGTCAGGCTGTAGCCGCCTTCCACTTTGCGCGCACGAGTAATCATCGCGCCCGGGTCGGAACCGTGGTTAGGTTCGGTCAGACCGAAGCAGCCAATCCATTCGCCTGAAGCCAGTTTCGGCAGGTACTTCTGTTTCTGGGCTTCGGTACCGAATTCATTGATCGGCACCATGACCAGCGAGGACTGCACGCTCATCATCGAGCGGTAGCCAGAGTCGACGCGCTCGACTTCACGGGCGATCAGACCGTAGCTGACGTAGTTCAGGCCGCTGCCACCATACTGCTCAGGGATAGTCGCGCCCAACAGACCTATTTCGCCCATCTCGCGGAAGATTGCCGGGTCGGTCTTTTCATGGCGGAAAGCTTCGAGAACACGCGGCGCGAGCTTCTGCTGAGCGAATTGCTCAGCGGTGTCGCGAATCATGCGTTCTTCTTCGGTGAGCTGTTGATCCAGCAGCAGGGGATCGATCCAGTTGAAGCTAGCTTTACCGCCCATGAGTGTGTCCTCTCGAATCGAGTCAAATAACGTGGGCTGATCCTAGGCCGGGTTCGGCGTTACGGCAAACGAGGATTTTGCATACTGTTGTGCTAATTTCTCACTCCGAAACATCGTAAAGTAGCTTTTATGCAATGTATTAGTGAGGTTGACGTACATGCGCAGGAAAATCCCCAGCACAACTGCCCTGATCAGCTTTGAAGCCGCGGCTCGCCACGAAAGTTTTACCAAGGCGGCTCAGGAGCTTTCGCTCACTCAAGGCGCCATTTGCCGACAGATCGCCAGCCTTGAGGAGTTCCTCAGCGTAGAACTGTTCCGACGCTCGCGACGCGGAGTCAAGCTGACGGAAGCCGGTCTTTCCTACAGCCGCCGGGTAGCCACCCAACTCGATGCGGTTGAGCGCGACACCTTGTCAGTGATGGGTCAACAAGGCGCCAACGTGATCGAGCTGGCGGTGGTTCCAACCTTCGGCACTCAATGGCTGCTGCCACGACTCAAGGATTTTCAGCAAAAACACCCGGAAGTGACGGTCAACCTCACCAACCGAACGCGGCCCTTCCTGTTTGCCGACACCGACTTCGATGCCGCGATCTATTTTGGCGACGCGGACTGGTCGGGTACCGAATCCCACAGGCTGATGGGCGAAAATCCGATGCCGGTTTGCAGCCCCAATCTCATGGGGAAAAAGACAACCCTGTCTCCCGGCGAAATCGCCGAATTGCCCCTGTTGCAGCAGACCACTCGCCCTTATGCCTGGCGCCAGTGGTTCAACTCTCAAAACCTAAATATCCCGCGAGACATGACAGGGCCACGCTACGAGCTATTCTCCATGCTTGCCCAAGCGGCCATGCACGATATGGGAATAGCGCTGATTCCACCGTTCCTGATTCAACGCGAACTGGCCGAGAAGCGCCTGGTCATTGCCAACGCCCAAGCGTTATCAAGCATCAAGGCGTATTACTTGATGATTCCCGAGCGAAAGGTCGAATCGGCCTCTTTAAGGGCATTTCGCGATTGGTTGGTCAATCAGGCACAGAGCTACAGCCTTGAAGGATAAAGGCTTGGCGTTATTAGCTGACCCCGTAGTCAGTAAAATAAAAGCACTACAGATATAAGTATTTGTCGCATATTCGAAGACTGTACCGACAAGCAGTACAAACGTCCCACAAGAGCCTGAAAACGTGGCCTTGAGCCTCTATTGCGGAGCAATAACGACTCATTCACCTGACCGATGCGTAAATTCTTCAATTTTTACAAGAATCCTTACAAGGCACGGCCTGCAAGGGATTGAACCGATCAGTTGCGACATTCGGTCACGGGGTGACTTGTAGTTAATTTTCCGTCACCCGTCATAAACCCTTGAAGGGCACTAAGTTCGCCTGCAAAATGCCGCGCCCCGCCCTGATTTGGCGGGATCGTGCTGATCGGCCGCCCCCAGCCGCACCATCCGAAGTGCCTGGGTTTACTCAATAAGATCACGCAGGAGATTTGACGTGCACATTGGTGTTCCTCTCGAAACCCAGACCGGTGAAACACGGGTTGCTGCAACCCCGGAAACCATCAAGAAGCTGATCGGCCAGGGTCATAAGGTCACTGTGCAAAGCGGCGCCGGCAATAATGCCAGCGTTGTCGACAGTGCCTATGAAGCGGCAGGCGCAATTATTGGCAGCGCCAACGATGCGTTTGGTGCCGAGCTGATTCTCAAGGTGGTCGCCCCCAGCGACAGCGAACTGACGCTGATAAAAAGCGGCGCCGTTGTGGTGGGCATGCTCAACCCGTTCAGCAATGAAACCATTGCCAAGCTGGCTGAGTGCGGCATTACCGCTTTCGCACTGGAGGCCGCGCCGCGCACCTCCCGCGCTCAGAGCCTGGATGTGCTGTCCTCCCAAGCCAACATCGCCGGCTATAAAGCCGTGTTGTTGGCCGCTCACCACTATCCTCGCTTCATGCCGATGCTGATGACGGCTGCGGGCACCGTGAAAGCGGCGCGCGTGCTGATTCTCGGCGCTGGCGTGGCTGGTTTGCAGGCGATCGCTACGGCGAAACGTCTGGGTGCAGTGATCGAAGCGTCTGACGTACGTCCTGCGGTAAAAGAGCAGATCGAATCCCTCGGCGCCAAGTTCGTCGACGTACCTTACGAAACCGATGAAGAGCGCGAGTGCGCCGTCGGTGTCGGCGGTTACGCACGACCAATGCCCGCGAGCTGGATGCAACGTCAGGCCCTGGCCGTGCACGAACGCGCCAAACAGGCTGACATTGTCATCACCACCGCACTGATCCCGGGCCGCAAGGCACCAACACTGTTGAGCGCGGAAACCGTGGCGCAGATGAAGCCGGGCTCGGTGGTCATCGACCTTGCTGCCGCTCAGGGCGGCAACTGCCCGCTGACAGTGGCCGATCAGGTCGTCGTCGAGAATGGCGTGATCATTTGCGGCCCGACCAATCTGGCCGGCGCAGTCGCGGCAGACGCTTCAGCACTGTACGCGCGCAACCTGCTGGACTTCCTGAAGCTGGTCTTCAACAAAGAAGGCCAGTTCGAGATCAACCTCGAAGACGACATCGTCGCCGCGTGCCTGATGTGCCGCGACGGCCAAGTCATCCGCAAAAACGCTTAAGCAGGGATTCAGACGATGGAAGAGCTTATCTCCCCCGGTATCTACAACCTGATCATCTTCGTGCTGGCGATTTATGTCGGTTATCACGTGGTCTGGAACGTTACACCTGCACTGCACACGCCTTTGATGGCGGTGACCAACGCCATTTCGGCGATTGTGATCGTCGGCGCCATGTTGGCGGCGGCATTGACCGTCACACCTCTGGGCAAAACCATGGGCACCCTTGCGGTAGCGCTGGCAGCGGTGAACGTATTTGGTGGCTTCCTGGTGACCCGCAGGATGCTTGAGATGTTCAAGAAAAAAGCCCCGAAAGCAGTAAAAGAAGAGGCGCCTAAGTAATGAGCATGAATCTTGTAACGACGCTCTACTTGATCGCGTCGATCTGCTTCATCCAGGCCCTCAAAGGCCTGTCGCACCCTACGACCTCCCGACGCGGCAATGTGTACGGCATGCTCGGCATGGCGCTGGCGATCCTCACCACCATCGGCCTCATCTATAAGCTGAGCGCGCTCTCTTTTGGGCAAGGCGGGGCCACCGCCGGCATCGGTTACGTCATCGTAGGTCTGTTGGTCGGCGGTACCGCGGGATCGATCATGGCCAAGCGCGTTGAAATGACCAAAATGCCGGAACTGGTCGCCTTCATGCACAGCATGATCGGTATGGCCGCGGTGTTCATTGCCATCGCTGCTGTCGTTGAACCGCAATCGCTGGGCATCGTCAAGCAACTGGGTGACTCCATTCCTGCCGGTAACCGCCTGGAGCTGTTCCTCGGCGCGGCCATCGGTGCAATCACCTTCTCCGGTTCGGTAATCGCGTTCGGCAAGCTGTCGGGCAAGTACAAGTTCCGCCTGTTCCAGGGCGCACCCGTACAGTTCGGCGGCCAGCACAAGCTGAACCTGCTGCTGGGTCTGGCGACGCTGGCACTGGGTATCACCTTCATGCTGACCGGCAACCTCGGTGCTTTCGCCCTCATGCTGGCCCTGGCCTTCGTGATGGGTGTGCTGATCATCATCCCGATCGGCGGCGCCGATATGCCGGTGGTGGTGTCGATGCTCAACAGCTACTCCGGCTGGGCAGCGGCAGGTATCGGCTTCTCGCTGAACAACTCGATGCTGATCATTGCCGGCTCCCTGGTGGGTTCATCCGGTGCGATCCTCTCGTACATCATGTGCAAGGCGATGAACCGTTCGTTCTTCAACGTATTGCTCGGCGGTTTCGGCAATACGGCAGATGCAGCTGGCCCGGCAGGTTCGAAAGAGGCCCGTCCGGTGAAATCCGGTTCGGCTGACGATGCGACCTTCCTGCTGACCAACGCCGACACCGTGATCATCGTTCCGGGTTATGGCCTGGCGGTGGCACGCGCCCAGCACTCACTGATGGAACTGGCGGAGAAGCTGACTCACCGGGGAGTCACCGTGAAGTTTGCGATCCACCCGGTCGCCGGTCGGATGCCTGGCCATATGAACGTCCTGCTGGCCGAGGCCGAAGTGCCTTACGAGCAGGTATTCGAGATGGATGACATCAACTCCGAGTTCGGTCAGACCGACGTGGTGCTGGTGCTCGGCGCCAACGACGTGGTCAACCCGGCAGCGAAGAACGATCCGAAATCGCCAATTGCCGGCATGCCGATACTCGAGGCCTATAAAGCCAAGACTGTGATCGTCAACAAGCGCTCGATGGCCAGCGGCTATGCCGGCCTGGACAACGAGCTGTTCTACCTCGACAAAACCATGATGGTCTTCGGCGACGCCAAGAAAGTCATCGAAGACATGGTCAAAGCAGTCGAGTAAAACCTGCGGAAGCAGCAATACCCAAAACCTCAGCCTTTAGTAGGCTGGGGTTTTTTATTGCCTGCCAAAACCCGACCAAAGGCTCTAAATCAGGGCTCTGCATTCGACCATGGTAGCGGGAGGAATTTTTTTGAAATCACTAGACTGCATACCTTGCTTTCGTTGCCCGAGATAACAATCCATGTACCGTGATCGTATTCGCTTGCCTTCGTTGTTGGATAAAGTGATGAGCGCCGCTGACGCTGCCGCTCTGATTCAGGACGGCATGACCGTCGGCATGAGTGGTTTCACTCGCGCCGGCGAAGCCAAAGCCGTGCCCCACGCATTGGCCGAACGCGCCAAAATCACCCCGCTGAAAATAACGCTGATGACCGGCGCCAGCCTGGGCAACGACCTCGATAAACAGCTCACCGAAGCCGGCGTATTGTCACGACGCATGCCGTTCCAGGTGGACAGCACCCTGCGCAAGGCCATTAACGCCGGCGAAGTGATGTTCATTGATCAGCATCTTTCGGAAACCGTTGAGCTACTGCGCAATCAGCAGCTCAAACTGCCGGACATCGCGGTTATTGAGGCAGTGGCGATCACCGAACAAGGTCACATCGTTCCGACCACATCGGTGGGTAACTCGGCCAGCTTCGCGATTTTCGCCAAACAGGTGATCGTCGAGATCAACCTGGCGCACAACCCGAATCTCGAAGGTCTGCACGACATCTATATCCCGACCTATCGGCCGACCCGCACGCCGATCCCGCTGGTAAAGGTCGACGATCGCATTGGCAGCACGGCCATCCCGATTCCGCCGGAAAAGATCGTCGCTATCGTGATCACCAATCAGTCCGACTCGCCGTCCACCGTTCTGCCACCGGACGTTGATACCCAGGCCATTGCCGACCACCTGATCGACTTCTTCAAGCAGGAAGTGGCTGCCGGGCGCATGACCAACAAGCTTGGCCCGCTGCAAGCCGGGATTGGCAACATCGCCAACTCGGTGATGTGCGGGTTGATCGACTCGCCGTTCGAAGACCTGACGATGTATTCCGAAGTGCTTCAGGACTCGACCTTCGACCTGATCGACGCCGGCAAGCTGAGCTTTGCTTCGGGCAGTTCGATCACCTTGTCGAGCCGTCGCAATACCGATGTTTTCGGCAACCTTGAGCGCTACAAGGACAAACTGGTCCTGCGCCCGCAAGAAATTTCCAACCACCCGGAAGTGGTGCGCCGGCTCGGCATCATCGGCATCAACACGGCGCTTGAGTTCGACTTGTACGGCAACGTCAACTCCACCCACATCTGCGGCACGCGGATGATGAACGGCATCGGAGGCTCGGGCGACTTTGCGCGCAACGCGCATTTGGCGATCTTCGTAACCAAAGCAATCGCCAAGGGCGGCGCGATTTCCAGCGTGGTGCCGATGGTCAGCCACGTTGATCACACAGAGCATGACGTCGACATCCTTGTCACCGAGATCGGCCTGGCGGACCTGCGTGGCCTGGCGCCGCGAGAACGCGCTCGGGTCATCATCGACAACTGCGTGCACCCGGACTATCGGCAAGCCCTGGATGACTACTTCACAGCCGCTTGTGCACTCGGCGGGCACACGCCGCATATCCTGCGTGATGCCCTGAGCTGGCACATAAACCTGGAAGAAACCGGGCGGATGCTCGCGGTGTAATTGGTACAGATAGCAGCTGACGCAAACACAGTTTCGTCAGCTTGCTGTTGCCATACCAAATCCTGAATAAAACTGTACTGCTGTACCGGTCTTTTCCTACCGTAATTGCCTACCTTTCCGAGCCAATCAACCAAAAATGCACAATATTAGTGCAGACAAGTACAGTTGCCTCAATTTCGACCAGTACACCACCCTTTAACAGTTAACTGGTCCCTCACAATACAGGTGAACTGTATCTAGAGAGACTGGCCAAACGAGAGGATCATTGGCATCAGTTAAACCACTACCTAATCCCGCCATAAGCGGAAGGATGTCAACCATGGAACGTACACTCAGTTCCGAGCTGTTTTTCGAAGACAACGCTGTAAAAACCCAGGCTTCCACGCCTCTTCGCGTTCTCGCCAACCTGATGCTGTGGCAGCGCCGCATCTCCAGCCGCCATCAACTGGCTCGTCTGGATTCGCGTCTGCTGGCTGACGCAGGGATTAGCGAAGCACAACGCTACGAAGAGCTGAGCAAGCCGTTCTGGCGCTAAGTTAGCGTCGCTGGCTCTGACCCACCGGGTCCACCGCCAGCACTCCAAATTGAAAAAACAAAGCCCGTCGTGGGAAACCACGACGGGCTTTGTCGTTTTGGACCCTCAACAGGGTCATACAGTAAAGACCCAGCCTAACAAGTACAGTTTTACTAATATAAAAACTGAACCAGTACAATTTAAGCTCAGTGTGTCTGTTGCGGAAGAAAGGACGGGATCACCATGAAATCCCGAACTGCCAGCAAAAGGACCGCGCCATGAATCACTTACTGGATGTTTCCGTCTCCATGTCTCAATCAACGCCTCGCTCCCACTGGGTTCGTAGATTACTGAGGGGCCTCGCCAATAGCCTGGAAAGGGCCCGAACCCGGCGTTTACTGGGCCAACTTGATGACCGGCAACTCTCAGACCTGAACATCAGCCATGCGGATCGTCTCAACGAATTGGATAAACCGTTCTGGCGCTAACTACCTGCGTAAACAGACGGGACTGTTCGAAGCGATACTCCTAGGCCTAATATCCAGATAGAACGTGGCGGACGCTGCATGACAGGCGTCTGACCATCAGACACTGCGCCACCTCTTAATCGGTTTTCCAAAGGAGTTCCACCATGTCCCGTCTTCGTCTGCTCAGCGCTGCAGCCCTGCTTGCCGTGGCTGCCAATTCCCACGCCACCAGCTTTATCGTGACCACCGATACCGTCGTCAATGCGCTCAAGGCCACGTCCGATGCGACCTCAGATGTCACTTCTTCCTTTCGCGATAACAAAATCGTACGCGCCGCCCGCGATGACGCCGCCAGCTTCGTGGCCAGCGAAGGCGCCATTCGTGGCGTGAAACTGGAAAGTGCATTCGACCATATTCGTCACCAGGCACCTCAACTGAACGCGACTGATGCACAACTGGCGCAAGCCATACTGACTATCTAAGCGTCACCACTGACGTGGGACACGCCCGCCGTGTCCCAATGTTTCGGCGCTGGCTCTAGACCGGGCGTTGCGCTAGCCTTGCGACTCGCCTTCAACTATCGAGTCTCATGCGTTTTCTTTCAAATCTGTTGATCTCTCCGCTTTTCGTGGCAGTCTGCTGGGTGGGCTCGGTCCATGCCTATGACGCCTTCAATCTGTCTACGCAAGGCATCGTGGCTACCGGCTACGCCACAAGCATGGTGACCTCCGCCCCCTTCGACCGTAAGCTGCTACTCGCGGCACACGATGACGCTGCGGCGTTCATCGCCAGTGACGGCCAACTGCGGGGAGCACAACTGGAGTCTGCCCTGATTTATCTGCGCCGGACCCAGCCAAAACTTCATGCCAGCGACCTTGAACTGGCGCAGGCAATTCTCGTCCAATAGTTATCCTTGTTCTTGCGGAGTCGTTCCATGCGTAGCCCTCTGATTGTTGCCGCCCTTGGCCTTCTGTTATTGGCCGATGTTGCCCAGGCGCACACTCTGGTCGCCACCAGTAACATCCTCATCAACGCCACCCGGCGCACCCTTGATTTCACTTCCGATACCACGACATCCATCCGTGACTCGAAGATCGTTCGTGAAGCCCACGACGATGCCGCCAGTTTCGTTGCCAGCGATGGCGACATTCGTGGCGCGCACCTGGAAGCGGCCTTCACCACGTTGCGCACCCGCGTACCAGAAGCCCGCGACGCCAGTGATCAGGTTCTCGCCGAAGCCATCCTCGCACTGTGAGGTCGCCAGGCGCCTGGCTGTTGGCCTGGGTCATGTTGCTGCTCGGCAACACGGCCCAGGCTGACTTGCAATTAAGGCTTAAAACCGAAGGCCTCAGCCCCGCTCAACTACAGGCCAGTCAGGCATTGCTCGATGAAGCCATGCAGGCTCTGCCGCCGCGGTTAATCGAGCAACTCGACCGACGCATTGACGTCGGCTGGACCGATGACATGCCGAGCAACGCTTACGGCCAGGCGTCGCTGCTGTCCGAGCTCGACCTGAACCGCAACCTGCTTGCCAGCCTCACTGATGGCAGCGCCGCGACCAAAAAGACTTATCGTCCCCATGGCACCGTGCGCCGCGAAATGCTTGCCACGGTGTTGCATGAACTCACCCACATCTATGACCGCTCGCGCCTGTGGCCAGATGCGGAACGCACGCTGATTCAGCGCTGCACCCGGCGCAACAGCAGCTCGGGGCTGATTGGCATTCCCGATCAATGCCGCGGCCAATCCGACCGACGCTTTACGCTCAGCGACGACCCGCACCTGCTCGACCTTGCCGGCTGGCCACAGTATGTCGGCCGTCGTGGCGAACGCGAACAGTACAACCGGCAAATTGCCCGCAGCCCGGACATTTACGAGACGAGCAGCCCCAAGGAGTTCGTCGCGGTCAACATGGAATATTTCCTTCTCGACCCGGCCTACGCCTGTCGCCGTCCTGCGCTGTACCGCTACTACAAAGAACATTTCGGCTGGGCGCCCGCCGCTAAAGACACCTGCGGCAAATCCTTCTCCTTCCTCAATGCCGGCAATGATTTCGCCAAAACACCACTGGGCCAGGTCGATCCGGAACGGGTCTACGCTGTCGACTATCTGCTGGCAGAAGCCAACCAGAATTGGGTCAGTCGCTGGGGTCACAGCATGTTGCGGTTGGTGATCTGCGCACCCGGCCGCCCCCGTGGGCCGGATTGTCGGCTGGATCTGGATCAGCATCTGGTGTTGTCCTACCGCGCCTTCGTCGGTGACGTACAGCTGTCGAGTTGGGACGGACTGGTGGGCAAATACCCGTCGCGCCTGTTTGTCCTGCCACTGGCGCAAGTGATCGACGAGTACACCAAGACCGAACTGCGCAGTCTGGCCTCGGTGCCGCTGAACCTGTCGCGCAGCGAGATCGAAGACGTGGTGGAACACGCCGCCGAAATGCACTGGAGTTACGACGGCAACTACTTCTTCCTGTCCAATAACTGCGCTGTAGAGGGCCTGAAGTTACTGCGTAGCAGCACCAACAATACAAAACTGGTCGGGTTGGACAGCATCATGCCCAACGGTTTGCTGGAAGTGCTCAAGGGCCGCGGACTGGCGGACACCAGCGTGCTGGATGATCCCCGCGAAGCGCTGCGTCTGGGCTATCGTTTCGACTCCTTCCGCGATCGTTATCAAGCGATGTTCGAAGTGCTGAAGAAGCACTTGCCGATCAAGCAGGACAAGGTCGAAGACTGGCTCTCATTGAAAGCTGAAGAGCGCCGGCAATGGATCGACCAAGCCGATTTGCGCACCAGCGCAGCACTACTGTTACTGGAGCAGGCAGCCTTCCGCCAACAATTGGTGCTGGCCCAGGACGAAGTAAAGCAGCGCTATCTGGGCGCTCGGGAATTGAAGAACGGCGGCATGGACAAGGCCAATGCGACCTTGCAGCAAATTCTTGCCAACAGCGGCTTCCTCAGCCGTCCGGCGGAGCTGCTCGGCACCGGTGGTTATGGATTGCCGCAGCCGAGTGAGTGGCAGCGTCTGGAGTCGGAAAGCAGCCTGCGGCAGAAGCAGCTTCAGGCGCTGACAGGCGATCTGGACAAAGAAGTGAGAGCGCTGCTCGAGCCAAGCCGTGCGGCCGAAATGGCCGCCAATGAAGCCAACCTGAAGCAGGTTGGCGAGCATCTGAGGAAGTTGCACAAGGCCGCGGGCGGGTTGGAGTTGCCATAAACAACAGGCTTCGCGGCTAATCCGCGAAGCCTTCAGCGCCTGACTGCTATTGAAAGCACCCCTTCGAGAATTTCTGTTTAGTCTGTACCGCGAGGCTCTAATTCCACTGTATCAGGAACTTTACCTTCAGCTGATGCGGGCTTTACGCACGCCTTCGGCCAGCGCCGAGCAAAGGCTCAACACACCATCAATGGCTTGATCCGGAGTCGACGCATTGGCGATGTGATCGATCAACGCTGAACCCACCACCACGCCATCAGCCAGACGCGCGATGGATGCCGCTTGCTCCGGTGTACGAATGCCGAAACCGATGCTGATCGGCAAATCGGTGTGGCGGCGCAGACGCGCAACCGCTTCTTCAACGTGTTCCAGCGTCGCCGCGCCCGCACCGGTCACACCGGCAACAGACACGTAAT
Organism: Pseudomonas sp. ANT_J28; assembly: GCF_008370005.1. Classification (NCBI taxonomy): domain Bacteria; kingdom Pseudomonadati; phylum Pseudomonadota; class Gammaproteobacteria; order Pseudomonadales; family Pseudomonadaceae; genus Pseudomonas; species Pseudomonas sp. ANT_J28. The sequence continues at coordinate 194,652 of NZ_VOBM01000005.1, read as the reverse complement.
AGACGAAGCCGGAGCTGCCGTTCAAGACGGTCGGCAGGCGTACATCATCAGTCGTCGGGGTGGTCAGACGGATGAAGTCCAGGCCGGCAGCCTGGGCCGGGTCGCACAGTTCACCGTTATGCTCCGGCGGCAAGTCGACCACGATCAGACCGTCAACGCCGGCCTCTTTTGCGTCGGCGATGAAACGCGGCACGCCATACATGTGAATCGGGTTGAAGTAACCCATCAGCACCAGCGGCGTCTCAGTATTGCCTTCACGGAACTCGCGAACCATTTGCAGGGTTTTCGCCAGGTTCTGCTTGGCGCCGAGGGCGCGGATGTTGGCCAACTGGATTGCCGGGCCGTCGGCCATTGGATCGGTAAAGGGCATGCCCAACTCGATCACGTCGGCACCAGCACCAGGCAAGCCTTTGAGGATCGCCAGAGAGGTGTCATAGCTCGGGTCGCCAGCGGTCACGAAGGTCACCAGGGCGGCACGATTCTGTTCCTTGAGGTCGGCAAAACGCGTTTGCAGGCGGTTCATCAGTGTTTCTCCTGCTTCGATTGTTCCATGTGGTGCATCACGGTTTGCATGTCTTTGTCGCCACGACCGGACAGGTTGACCACCATCAGGTGATCTTTCGGCAGCGTCGGTGCGCGCTTGAACACTTCGGCCAGGGCATGGGCGCTTTCCAGTGCAGGAATAATCCCTTCCAGGCGGCAGCATTTGTGGAACGCGTCGAGGGCTTCGTCGTCGGTTACCGAGGTGTACTGGACGCGGCCGATATCATGCAACCAGGCGTGTTCCGGGCCAATGCCTGGATAGTCGAGGCCGGCAGAGATCGAGTGAGCGTCGATGATCTGGCCATCGTCGTCCTGCAGCAGGAAGGTCCGGTTGCCATGCAGTACGCCCGGTACGCCGCCGTTCAGGCTGGCTGCGTGTTTACCGGTTTCGATGCCGTAACCTGCCGCTTCGACGCCGATGATCTCGACGCTCTTGTCGTCGAGGAACGGGTGAAACAGGCCCATGGCGTTGGAGCCGCCACCGATACACGCCACCAGGCTGTCCGGCAGACGGCCTTCCTGGGCTTGCAGTTGAGTACGGGTTTCTTTGCCGATTACGGACTGGAAGTCGCGAACCATCGCAGGATAAGGGTGCGGACCGGCCACAGTGCCGATCAGGTAGAAGGTGCTGTCGACGTTGGTCACCCAGTCACGCAGGGCTTCGTTCATCGCGTCTTTCAGGGTGCCGGTGCCGGCCACGACCGGGATCACTTCGGCGCCCAGCAGCTTCATGCGAAATACGTTGGCCTGCTGACGTTCGATGTCAGTGGTGCCCATGTAGATTACGCAATCGAGGCCAAAACGCGCAGCCACGGTGGCGGTCGCCACGCCGTGCATGCCGGCACCGGTCTCGGCGATGATGCGTTTCTTGCCCATGCGCCGCGCCAGCAGGATCTGGCCGATGCAGTTGTTGATCTTGTGCGCGCCGGTGTGGTTCAGCTCTTCGCGCTTGAGGTAAATCTTCGCGCCGCCGCAGAACTCTGTCAGACGTTCGGCAAAGTACAGAGGGCTTGGACGACCTACGTAGTCGCGCTGGAAGTAGGCCAATTCTTCTTTGAATGCAGGATCATCCTTGGCCAATTCGTATTCACGGGCCAGATCGAGGATCAACGGCATCAGGGTTTCAGCGACGTAACGGCCGCCGAACGAGCCAAACAGGCCGTTGGCGTCGGGGCCGTTGCGCAGATTAGTCTGGGTCATGGGTCGCTCCAGTTGAATGCGTGGGATGATGCTTTTGAAGAGAGAGTGGGCTTAACTCTACCCCTGACGCCTCAGGCTGAAAACCGATAAGATCGCTGCAACCCGTCAGGAAAACTCACAGATCTCATGAGCCATGACCTTCCTCCGTTAAACGCCCTTCGGGCATTCGAAGCGACTGCCCGCCTGAACAGCGTCAGCAAGGCGGCCGAACAGCTGCATGTCACCCATGGCGCGGTCAGCCGACAGCTCAAGGCTTTGGAAGAACACCTCGGCGTGAGCCTGTTCATCAAGGATGGACGCGGCCTGAAACTCACAGATGCCGGCATTCGTTTGCGCGATGTCAGCGGCGAAGCGTTCGAGCGATTACGGACTGTTTGTGCAGAGCTGACCCAAAGCACCGCCGATGCACCGTTCGTACTGGGTTGCTCGGGCAGCTTGTTGGCACGCTGGTTTATTCCCAGGTTGGGACGGTTGAATACCGACCTGCCGGACCTGCGCCTGCACCTGTCGGCTGGCGAGGGTGATCTCGATCCACGTCGCCCGGGACTGGACGCCTTGCTGGTGTTTGCCGAGCCACCGTGGCCGGCAGACATGCAGGTCTATGAGTTGGCGAGCGAACGGATCGGCCCGGTCATGAGCCCGCGATTTGCGGGCTACGAACGACTGCAAAACGCACCGCCCACAGCGCTGTTGAACGAACCATTGCTGCACACCACCTCACGCCCTCAGGCCTGGCCAAGCTGGGCACAGCAAAGCGGCCTCGACGCCAAAGCGTTGAAGTACGGTCAGGGTTTCGAGCATTTGTATTATCTGCTGGAGGCCGCAGTGGCCGGCCTGGGTGTGGCGATTGCGCCTGAGCCGCTGGTGGCCGAGGACTTGAAGGCCGGGCGCCTGGTTGCGCCATGGGGCTTCAGTGAAACCCCGGCGCAACTGGCGTTGTGGCTACCCAAGCGCGCCGCGGACGGCCGCGCTCGGCAACTGGCGCAGTGGCTCAAAAACGAGCTGCGCCAGACGGATTAGTCACCGCGTTTGCACAGCAGATAAGCCGCGAGCAGACCCAATGCACCGACAGCCACACCCGCTGTCGTCCAAGGGTGTTCCTGGGCGTAGTCCCGCGTGGCAATCCCGGTTTCACGGGTTTTGACTTTGACTTCTTCGTACGCATCGCTGAGCAGATGGCGCGAATGCTTCAGCGCGTTCTCGGCGTTGCTTTTCAAGGCTTTAAGGGTTTTACGCGACTCGTCCGAGGCGTCGTCCTTCAGGTTTTCCAAAGATTTCAGCAGACTCTCGATCTCGGCTTCCATGCTTTGCAATGAGGCTTTACGTAAAGAGGTGTTGGCCATGGTGGCTCTCCTGCATTGATTGAGTTGCGTGTGTTGGTTGGGACTTCAGGGGTTCGAGAAAGTGCAGTAAATCTGAACTTCCACTTCGCATTGACCGACAGAAGTAATACGAAAAATCACTGCTAGGCTGTATTTCACACCCTGAGGAGAACGCCATGACTGACCATCACACTTACAAGAAAGTCGAACTCGTCGGCTCGTCCACCAGCAGCATTGAAGACGCCATCAACAACGCACTGGCCGAGGCCAGCAAAAGCATCAAATATATGGAATGGTTTGAAGTGACCGAAACCCGCGGGCACATCAAGGACGGTAAGGCTGCGCACTTTCAGGTGACGCTCAAAGTCGGGTTCCGGATTGCCAGTAGCTGAGTTTGAGCTAATCTTCGGAAATTGCGCGCTGGCCGAGCGCCATAGGGAATTGCAAAGCGCTACATCAGTACATCCGGCTGATCGCTGGGTGCCCCTATTGATCCGACCAGGGAATGCGACCGATGAAGAATTTTATTTTGGCATTAGGCTTGTTGAGTCTCGCGGGAACAGCCCTGGCTCAGGGCAAGTCGTGCGAAGAGCTGAAAGCCGAAATCACCGCGAAACTTGATGCCAAAGGCATTTCAAATTATTCACTGGAAATCGTCGATAAAGGCGCTGCTGCTGGCGGGAAAATCGTCGGCACCTGTGAAAAAGGCTCCAAGCAAATCGTCTACAAGCAGGGCTGACCTCCCTCGAAAATGAAAAAGCCGACGCAATGACGTCGGCTTTTTTGTGCTCGCTATTTGAGTATCAGCCCTTCATGACATGGGCCAACAGCTCATACGAGTGCACGCGATCGGCATGTTCGTACAGGTCGCAGGTGAAAATCAGCTCATCCGCCTGGGTCTGCTCGATCAGCACTTCCAGTTTTGCGCGGATTTTCTGCGGACTGCCAACCATCGCCAGACCAAGGAAATCGCCAACCGCCTCTTTCTCATGAGGCAGCCACAGGCCGTCCATGGTTTTGACAGGAGGACGTTGCACCAGGCTCTGGCCACGCATCAGTGCGAGAATCCGCTGATAGACCGAGGTCGCCAGATAATCAGCCTGCTCGTCGGTGTCGGCAGCCACCAACGGCACACCAAGCATCACGTAAGGCTTATCCAATATTGCTGAAGGCTTGAAGTGATTGCGATAGACGCGAATGGCCTCATGCATGAAGCGCGGTGCGAAATGTGAGGCGAAGGCGTAGGGCAAACCGCGTTCACCGGCCAGTTGTGCACTGAACAAGCTGGAGCCCAGCAGCCAGACCGGGACATTAGTCCCCGTGCCTGGCATTGCGATGATTCGTTGGTCTGGAGTACGTGGGCCGAGGTAACGCATCAGTTCGGCAACATCTGCCGGGAAATCGTCGGCGCTGCCGGAGCGTTCACGACGCAAAGCGCGGGCGGTCATCTGGTCGGAACCGGGTGCACGGCCCAGGCCCAGGTCGATCCGGCCCGGGTACAGACTTTCGAGCGTACCGAACTGCTCGGCGATCACCAGCGGCGCGTGGTTTGGCAGCATCACACCGCCCGAGCCAACACGAATGGTCGAGGTGCCGCCAGCCAGGTAGCCAAGCAGTACCGAAGTCGCCGAACTCGCAATGCCATCCATGTTGTGGTGTTCGGCAACCCAGAAACGGTTGTAGCCGAATTTTTCGACGTGCTGAGCCAGGTCCAGGGAATTGCGCAGCGACTGGGCCGCGCTGCCGTTCTCCCGCACGGGCACCAGATCGAGGGTCGAGAACTTGATATCGGACAGTCGTTTCATAAGCCTGCTTCTCCAATTGAGGGCGCAGGTTTTTTCTTACAAACGAAAACCTGCCGAATCTATAAGCGTGATTCATGCAATGAGGGCATATACCCGAGTTTCAATGGCAGAGCCAAAATTCCTGCGAAATAAGAGGACCGATCAGATCAAGTGAACTTTGCACCACGGTCTATCCTCAGAACCCTAGCAACCGAAAACCACAAAGGCGCGACGCTTCGTGCCGGATCTTGAGGAGGCATTCATGGCTATCACAAAGAAAGCATCGGCTCATTGGGAAGGTGACCTGAAAACGGGCATCGGCTCGATTTCCACGGAAACCGGTGTCCTCAGAGAAGCGCCCTACGGCTTCAAGGCGCGCTTCGAAGGCGGCAAGGGCACCAATCCGGAAGAGTTGATCGGCGCAGCGCACGCGGGCTGCTTCTCCATGGCGTTTTCGATGATTCTCGGCGATGCCGGTCTCAAGGCTGACAGCATCGATACCAATGCCGAAGTCACCCTGGACCAAGTGGACGGCGGATTCGCGATCACGGCAGTGAAATTGATCCTCAAAGCGAAGATTCCTGGGGCGACTCAGGCTCAATTTGAGGAATTGAGCAATAAAGCCAAAGAAGGCTGCCCGGTTTCGAAAGTGCTGAATGCGAAAATCAGTCTGGATGCAACATTGGTCAGCTGACAGGGGGTTGTCGCGCTCCCCGATAAAAGATCGCAGCCTCGGCGGGCTGCGATCTTTTTTGCGCTGAAACAAAACCTGGCTGGCGAGATTGTGGTCGAATAAATGACAGCAGCTAAAACGCATCATCGTGCGCGCTGCCTCAAAGGAGCTTCAACCATGAAACGTTTTGCCTTGGCGGTTATCTGTTGCGCGCTGGCCACACCGGCCCTGGCGGCAGCGAAATCCTGTGAAGAACTCAAGGCCGAGATTGAAGCCAAGATCCAGGCCAATAACGTCTCGTCCTACACGCTGGAAATCGTCACCAACGACGAAGTACACGATCAGAATATGGTCGTTGGCACGTGCGACGGCGGCACGAAGAAAATCATCTACCAGAAGAACGACCGCTGATTCACCTCACATGAGGCAATAGGACTCTCGGTCTTCAGCGACAATCTCCCGCTTGGCGTTGTACAGCCGGGCACCAGGAGTAAATGCTATCGACTGGCCTACCAGCACATAACGCTGGCCGGCTTCGAAATGATCGTAGTTGATGGTCAGATAGCACAGCCGTTCCGAGGGACCGTCCATCACACCTAAGCCACCACCACCGGGCACTTCGAAGTCGAATCGAACGATCAGCTCATGGCTACCGGGAGTGACCTGGAAAAAACGCCCGTCGCGCAATCGCTGCTTGTCCAGTCGTTCAGCCATCAACAATTTGTCATTGGGGAATGGCGTAGAAAATTCGACCCACGCCATCTGCGGATTGACTACCGGCAGCGGGCTCTGACAGCCAGCAACAACGCTTGCAGCCAGCAACAACATCAACCTGCGCATGATGAATGTCCCGAGGATTGGTCATTCAGCATAACGCCGTTCAGGTGCGTTGGCAGCCTGCAGGTGTGCCCTGGCCAATGACTTTACGCTGTTGATCGTAGAGTTTTGCCCACGGCCGAAAGCCGATATTTCCTGCTTTCAACTGATACCGCTCGCCAGCGTTGAAGTCGTTGAATTTCACGTTTAGGTGGCAGTCACGCCATAGTGGCTCGGCATCGGGTCCGATGTTGCTTGGCGCGACCGGGAATTGGTAACGAACGGTGAGCTCATGGCTACCAGGCCGAACCTGGAAATAGCGCTTGTCGGTGGCGGCCTTGTCATCGACTTCCAGCGCTTGCAGCGCGGTGTCTTCCTGCTTCGAATCCAGGTCGATCCACGCTTGAGCCGGATCATGGGGGGGTAATCCGAATCCAGCACAACCTGCCAGCATCAGCAGGCTTCCTGTCAGCATCAACGTGCGCATAGCGGAGCTCCAGTCAGGCGGGATAGTCTTGCGGGCAGACTCTCCAGGGATGATTCATTTTGATCAGGCCGCTTCCAAGCCTTGGGTTACTTGATCGCGTTTTACGCATTTTGTTTCCGGGCGTGTTGTTTTTGTTTCTCAATGGTTGCGCCGGCGTCAGCTATTACGGCCAATTGGCCAGTGGTCAGCTGCAATTGCTGCGGGCACGCGAGCCGGTTTCCAGACTGATTGCCGATCCCGGTCGCGATCAGCTACTGCGTGCGCACCTGACTCAATCGCAACAGGCCCGCACGTTCGCCAGCCAACAGCTGCAGCTTCCGGATAACCAGAGTTACCGTTTGTACGCCGACATTGGCCGGCCGTTCGTAGTCTGGAACGTGTTTGCCACGCCGGAATTCTCCCTGACACCACAGAACCATTGCTTCCCGATCGCCGGTTGCGTCGCCTATCGCGGTTATTACAGTCAGAGCGCGGCCCGCGGTGAAGCTGCGTTGCAACGATTGCAAGGTATGGACGTGTCGATCGGTGGCGTCGAGGCTTATTCGACGCTCGGCTGGTTCAACGATCCGATTATCAGTTCGATGATGGCCTGGGGTGACGAACGATTGGCCACGCTGATCTTCCATGAACTGGCGCATCAACGCATTTATGTGAAGGACGACACCGAATTCAATGAGTCTTTCGCCACCTTCGTCGAACAGGAAGGCACCCGCCAATGGCGTGCATTCCGGGGCTTGGCGCCGGACAGCGGCACGCAGGTGCAGCAACGGGATCAGTTCATTCAATTGGTTCTGGATACCCGCACGCGACTCGAACGGCTGTACACCCTGTCCCTGCCCGCCGACCAGATGCGCCAGCGCAAAGCCGCCGAGTTCGAGCGATTGCGGGGTGAATACCGGCAGTTGCGCGACAGCCAATGGGCTGGGGACAAACGCTATGACGCGTGGATCAATGCGCCGATGAACAATGCCCGGCTGTTGCCATTTGGGCTGTACGACCAATGGGTGCCGGCGTTTGCGGCGTTGTTCAGACAAGAGGGTGGGGATTGGGTGAAGTTTTATGCGGCAGTCGAGCAGCTCGGCGCGTTGCCGGTGAGGGAGCGCAAGGCGGCATTGAATGCTTTGGCTCAATTGAAAAGCCGTGGTGGCTGATCGGGCCTCATCGCGAGCAAGCTAGCTCCCACATAAGACCTGTAAACACTGGTCCACTGTGGGAGCTTGCTCGCGATGGCGGATTAATTAACGCTGTAAAAACGCCTGATGCATCTCTTCCAGCGTCTCGAAATGCCAGGTCGGCGCTTCAGCGCTTAACTCTTCCCGACTGCCAAACCCGTAACCAACCGCCGCCGCATCCAGCCCGTTACTGCGCGCACCGATCAAATCGTGTTTACGGTCTCCGATCATCAGGGTGCTGGCCGGATCCAGGCCTTCTTCGGCCATCAAGTGGGCGATCAGCTCGACTTTGTTGGTCCGGGTTCCATCCAGTTCGCTGCCATAGATCACTTTGAAGTGTTTGGCGAAGTCGAAGTGCCGGGCAATTTCCCGGGCAAAAATCCACGGTTTTGACGTCGCGATGTACAGCTGTCGCCCTTGCCCGCCGAGGGTTTCCAACAATGGTGTGACGCCGTCGAATACGCGGTTCTCATACAGACCGGTGACCTTGAAGCGTTCGCGATAGAAGTTCACCGCTTCCCAGGCCTTGGGCTCGTCGAAATCGTAGAACTGCATGAACGCCTGCAACAACGGCGGACCGATGAAGTGTTCAAGTTTGCTCAGGTCGGGCTCATCGATGCCCAGTTTGCTCAAGGCGAACTGGATCGAACGGGTGATGCCCTCGCGTGGATCGGTCAGGGTGCCATCGAGGTCGAACAATACGGTTTGGTAATGCATGTTGAATCCTGAATAAGGGCGCAGGGTCAGAGCTGGTCGTAGCCTTCGGCCAGATGCAAATTCTTGAGCTTCACGTAGTTCGCCGCGCTGTAGGTGAAAAATGATTTTTCCTTGTCAGTCAGCGGCCGGATCTGTTTCACCGGGCTGCCCACATAAAGAAAGCCGCTTTCAAGGCGTTTGCCCGGCGGCACCAGACTGCCGGCACCGATGATCACATCGTCCTCGACCACCGCACCGTCCATGACGATGCTGCCCATGCCGATCAGAATCCGACTGCCCACGGTGCAGCCGTGGAGCATGACTTTATGAGCGATGGTCACATCGTCGCCAATCAGCAACGGAAAGCCATCGGGATTGAACGGCCCGGCGTGGGTGATGTGCAGCACACAGCCGTCCTGCACGCTGGTGCGTGCACCAACGCGGATGCGGTGCATGTCGCCACGAATCACCGTCAGCGGCCAGACCGAGCTGTCTTCGCCGATTTCGACGTCGCCGATCACCACCGCCGAACCGTCGACAAAGGCGCCTTTGCCCAGTAGCGGCGTGTGGTTCTGATACTTGCGAAGGGTCACGATAGGCTCTCTCTCTTTTGCTGATAGCTGCGGTGAGCGTCGATTGTAATTAAGATGGCGCAATGTTTCTTCCAGCCAAGGTGCCAACCGTGAGCGTGAACAACCCACTTTTGCAGTCCTACGACCTGCCGCCGTTCTCGGCGATCCGTGCCGAACACGTGCAACCGGCCATTGACCAGATCCTGGCTGACAACCGCGCCGCCATTATCGAGATCCTCAAAACCCAGGGCAAACAACCGACCTGGGCCGGCCTGGTGCTGGCGATGGACGAGCTCAATGATCGCCTGGGCGCGGCCTGGAGCCCGGTCAGCCACCTGAATGCCGTGTGCAACAGCGCCGAACTGCGCGAAGCCTACGAATCCTGCCTGCCGGCCTTGAGCGCCTATTCCACCGAACTGGGCCAGAACCGCGAATTGTTCGAGGCGTTCGAAGCGCTGGCCAACAGTCCCGAAGCTGCCGGTTTCGAGGTGGCGCAGAAAACTATCCTGGAACACTCCCTGCGTGATTTCCGTCTGTCGGGTATCGACCTGCCGGAAGCCGAACAAAAGCGTTACGCCGAAGTGCAGAGCAAATTGTCGGAACTGGGCAGCCGCTTCTCCAATCAGTTGCTCGACGCCACTCAGGCCTGGACCAAACACGTCACCGATGAAGCTACCCTCGCCGGCCTGACCGATTCGGCCAAGGCGCAAATGGCCGCGGCTGCACAGGCCAAAGGTCTGGAAGGCTTCCTGATCACCCTCGAATTCCCGAGCTACTACGCGGTGATGACCTACGCCCACGACCGCGCCCTGCGCGAAGAAGTCTACGCCGCCTACTGCACCCGTGCGTCGGACCAAGGCCCGAATGCCGGTCAGAACGATAACGGCCCGGTCATGGAAGAAATCCTCGACCTGCGTCAGGAACTGGCCAAGCTGCTCGGTTTCGCCAGCTTTTCGGAGCTGAGCCTGGCCACCAAAATGGCCGAATCCAGCGATCAGGTACTGAGTTTCCTGCGCGATCTGGCCAAGCGCAGCAAGCCGTTCGCCGCCCAGGATCTGGAACAGCTCAAGGCGTACGCCGCCGAACAAGGCTGCCCGGACCTGCAAAGCTGGGACAGCGGTTTCTACGGTGAAAAACTTCGCGAGCAGCGCTACAGCGTCGCCCAGGAAGCCCTTCGCGCTTACTTTCCGATCGACAAAGTGCTGGGCGGTCTGTTTGCTATCGTCCAGCGTCTGTACGGCATCGAAATCGCCGAGCAGAAAGGCTTCGACACCTGGCACCCGGATGTTCGCCTGTTTGAAATCAAGGAAAACGGCCAGCATGTCGGCCGCTTCTTCTTCGACCTCTACGCCCGCGCCAACAAGCGTGGCGGTGCCTGGATGGACGGCGCCCGCGACCGTCGCCGCACGATTAGCGGCGTATTGCAAAGTCCGGTGGCGAACCTGGTGTGCAACTTCACCCCGGCCGACAGCGGCAAACCGGCCCTGCTGACCCACGATGAAGTGACCACCCTGTTCCACGAATTCGGTCACGGCCTGCATCACCTGTTGACCCGCGTTGAACACGCCGGCGTATCCGGCATCAACGGCGTGGCCTGGGATGCGGTCGAGCTGCCAAGCCAGTTCATGGAGAACTGGTGCTGGGAGCCGGAAGGTCTGGCGCTGATTTCCGGTCACTACGAAACCGGCGAGCCGCTGCCTCAGGACCTGCTGGAGAAAATGCTCGCAGCGAAGAACTTCCAGTCCGGTCTGATGATGGTCCGTCAGCTGGAGTTCTCGCTGTTCGACTTCGACCTGCACGCCACCCACGGTGACGGCCGTAGCGTGGCACAGGTACTTGAAGGTGTGCGCGACGAGGTGTCGGTCATGCGTCCACCCGCCTACAACCGTTTCCCGAATAGCTTTGCGCACATCTTCGCCGGCGGTTATGCGGCGGGTTACTACAGCTACAAATGGGCTGAAGTGCTGTCGGCCGATGCCTTCTCGAAGTTCGAAGAAGACGGCGTGCTCAACGCCGAAACCGGTCGTGCGTTCCGCGAAGCGATCCTGGCGCGCGGTGGCTCCCAGGAACCGATGGTGCTGTTCGTCGACTTCCGCGGACGTCCGCCGTCGATTGACGCACTCTTGCGCCACAGCGGCCTGAGTGAGGTCGCGGCAGCATGAGCGAGGGGCCAGTGAAGACGAAAAAACGCTTTATCGCCGGGGCAGTCTGCCCGGCCTGCAGCGAGCCGGACAAATTGATGATGTGGAACGAAGACGACGTCCCGCATCGTGAGTGCGTGGCCTGCGGTTATTCGGACACGCTGAATGAACAAGGCCTGTCCGTGCCCAAGGAATTGGGCACGCGGGTCAACACCTCGGCGCTGAAGGTGCCGGACGCCAAGGTTCAGGCCGTGCAGTTTTTCCCGAACCCGAAGCTGAAGAAAAAGCCTGACGAGCAACACTGAGTCCACTCCACCTTCCACTCCTGAACGGGTTGGAAGGTGGTATCTATCTACCACCTTTCCCCTGCGCTTCCTTTATAGGCTGACCACATTCAGCCTCTACTCAAGGAAGACGCCATGCCCGACACCAATCCGCTTTTGCAGGCCTGGGACCTGCCGCCCTGGTCGGAGGTCCGCACCGAACACCTCGTGCCGGCAATCACAGCCATCATTACCGACAACCGGCAGATCATTGCCGAAATCATCATCAGCCAATCCGTATTCCCTAATTGGGATGACCTGGTTCTGGCCATCGATGAAATCGATGCGCGCCTGGACGAGGCTTTGGGCATCATCCAGATCCTGTCGATGACGAAACACAACGATACCGCCTGGAACACGGCAGCTGCTGTATGCAGCGATGCTGGGGCGCAGTACCGATCCGAAAGAATGAGCAATCGTCCGTTGTTTGATGCATACCGGCGGTTGGCGAACAGTTCGATCGCCCTCAACTTCGATAAACCGCGCAAGGCAGCGCTGGCCAAAATTCTGCGCAAGTTTCAATTGTCGGGAATCGACTTGCCCCTGACACAACGGGAAAAGCTGGCCCGATTGAACCTCGACATCGATCGGCTCGAAGAGCTGTTTCTCACCCATCTGAACAGCGCTAACGCTGCATGGTCCACGCACGTCGATGACGTTGCGGTACTGGAAGGTTTATACCCCTCCGTAAAAAATCGTCTGAGACACCTGGCCAAAGAAGCAGGACATGAAGGCTGGCTGATTCCCCTGGATGAAAACACCTACCAGCAAATCATGAGGTACGCCGAAAATCGGGCATTGCGAGAAGAATATTTCGTGGCGTACTACACGCGCGCGTCCGATCAAGGCCCGCATGCCGACGAGTTCGATAATGGTCCTGTACTGACGTTGCTGCTTTCGCTGCGCCACCAGAAAGCCGAACTGCTAGGTTTCGATAATTTCGCGCAACTGCGTCTGGCCACCGCAGCGGCCGAGTCCACCGATCAAGTTCGTAGTTTCCTGCGTCGGCAAGTGACATTGAACACACCACCCCTTGCACGGGATTCAAAGGAGCTACAAGAGTTTGCGCTCGAACGGGGCATCTCTGAAATACACGCCTGGGACCACGAATTTCTCGCTGAACAACTGCGCCACCATCGTTTCCCTGAAGCCCTGAAGAATCTGCGCGACTATTTTCCCCTGGACGGCACCTTGCGACGACTCTGCCTGTTCTGCGAACGGCTGTTCGGGATCCGGATCCTCGAGCAGGCTGAATTCAGTCGCTGGCATAACGACGTGCGCCTGTTTGAGATCAGCGAGCATGGTCAGACCATCGGGCATATTTATCTTGACCCGTACCACCGCAAAGAAGCTCCAGATTACGCCTGGACAGGCACACTGCGAAACCGACGAATAAACGCCGAAGGCCGCGTAGCGCTACCGATTGCCGATCTTCACTGCAACTTCACGCCTGGGGTCGACGGCCATCCGTGCCTGCTTGAGCACAAGGATCTGCGGGTGCTTTTTCATGAATTCGGTCATTGTCTGCAACACGTGCTGACGAGTTCGCCGCATCACACCCTTTCCGGCATTTCCCAACTGGGGCGCGATACGGTGGAGTTCGCAGGGCAGGTATTCGAGCAGTGGTGTCTGTCACGGGAGTTTCTGTTATGGCTGGGTGCCCACCACCAAAGCGGTGAACGCTTGACCGAAGCGCGGGTAGACGCGGCACTGGCAGCCCTCGAAACCCAGACCAGCCGACAAGCCGCACTCTTGCTGACGAGTGCAATGTTCGATTTCGAAGTGCACCACAGCCAAGGCGATGGTCGTAGCACCCAGCAAGTATTCGAAGACGTTCAGCGGGAGGTTCCCCACGTGCAACTGCCGTCTTATTGTCGGTTCGCGAACAGCTTTGACTACATGGTGACCGGTTACGCAGCCTCCGTTTACGCCTACACGTGGTCAGGCGTACTGGCCATCCAAGCCTTCAAGCGATTCCGTCAGGATTGGGTCTTCAATGCGCAAACAGGGCGAGCCTTTCGCGAGGCGTTTTTTTCTCCGGGCGATTCGCGCTCCTTGCTGACCGCCATGGAAGCGTTTCTTGAACGGCCGATCACCAAAGATCTTTTCGCGCTTTCGTCAGAAGCCGTTGCCGGCTGACGTAACGCTTTACTCGACATGGGCCGATTTGAACCAGCTCTTCATCGAACAACTGGCGAACGGGCTCGTGCTGCAATCACCGTTGGCCAACGCGGTGCGGAGCTTGTCGACATCGGCCTGCATCATGTATCGGACGCCGTCCTTGAAATGAGTGCTGTCACCAAAGCCGCCCTGGGTCATTTCGTTCAGGGCGTCTTCCTTGCTCCAGCCCTGCACCACGACCCGGTACATGGCCGCCATCAGGCCCGTGCGGTCCGAACCATGCTTGCAGTGCATCAGCACCGGTCCCTTGGCTTCGGCAGTCTGGATCGCGCGAAGAGCTTTGAGTACATCCGCATCATCCACATGGTTGGTGCGATAGGGCAGCTGTACCTGTGCGATACCTGGGGTCGACAACCAGCTGGAGTCCGACTCGGGCAGGAAATTGATAACGGTCCCGACCTTGAGTTTTTCCAGTAACGGCACGGCGCCTCTGTCGGGCAATGCACTGCGATAGAGCGTCGGGGACATTTTGAAGAGGTTGTATTGCACCTCGACCGATTGAGCCCACTCCGCAGGTCGGGGCAACGCACTGTCGTCGGCAAGAGCCAGCGTCAGGTTCAAAAGTGCGGCCAGCGACAGGCAGATCGCTGGGATACAACGCGATAGAGACATGCTCGGGTGACCGTTCAGGAGAGTCGGGAAGATGAGGCCCAGATTCACCCCCGAGCGGTCAAAGGTCCGTGAGCCGTCTGTCAAAGAATCGTGAATCAGCCCATCGCTTTTGTCGCAAAACCGAGGTTTTTAAGCTGAATCGGTTCATCTTGATGCTTAGCCTGCTCTATCCACAGGTGATCGACGAACTCACCTACAGCGTGCGTAAAAAACTCTTCCAGGACATTTCCAAGGAGACCGTGACCATTCGCCATAGCGTGAATGACATCGCGCTGCCGAACCGCCAATTGGGCGCCTTCCTGCCCGGCAATGGTGTCGGCGGCGACGGTTTGCACTGGTCCGGCGTGCACTTTCGGGTCGACCCGATCGAGTTCGCATGCGCAGCCACTATGAAGAACGCTACGGCAAAAGCTTCATCCCCAAGGACATGCCCATCCAGGACTTCGGCGTCAGCTATGAAGAGCTGGAGCCGTTTTTCGATTACGCCGAGAAGGTCTTCGGCACCTCGGGCCAGGCCTGGACGGTGAAGGGTCAGTTGGTCGGCGAAGGCAAGGGCGGCAACCCGTACGCGCCGGATCGTTCGAATCATTTCCCGCTGGAATCGCAGAAGAACACTGTTTCCGCACAGCTGTTTCAGAAAGCGGCCACCGCAGTGGGTTACAAACCTTACAACCTGCCCTCTGCCAATACATCAGGCCCCTACACCAACCCCTACGGCGCACAGATGGGTCCGTGCAACTTTTGCGGTTTTTGCAGCGGCTATGTCTGCTACATGTATTCCAAGGCATCGCCGAACGTAAACATTCTGCCGGCGCTCAATCCGCTGCCCAATTTCGAGCTGCGGCCCAACTCCCACGTACTGCGGGTCAATCTCGACAGCACCAAGAGCAAGGCGACAGGTGTGACCTACATAGACGGCCAGGGCCGGGAGATCGAGCAGCCGCCAGATCTGGTGATCCTCGGTGCCTTCCAGTTCCACAATGTGCGGCTGATGTTGCTTTCGGGTATCGGCAAGCCGTACGACCCGATCAGCGGCGAAGGGCCGAAGCGATGAGCCCCAAGGCCATCGCCGTATTGGGTAAGAAGGTTGGTGATCACTTCAACACCGCGTCTTACCAGACCACCCACCTCAACGGTGGCGCGATCATGGGTACCAATCCGAAAACCAGCGCCTTGAACCGTTACTTGCAGAGCTGGGACGTGCACAACGTTTTCGTCCCCGGAGCGTCAGCTTTCCCACAAGGCCTGGGCTACAACCCTACCGGCCTGGTGGCAGCGTTGACCTACTGGTCGGCCCGGGCAATCCGCGAGCAGTACCTGAAAAACCCCGGCCCGCTGGTTCAGGCTTAAGGAGCGATGACCATGAAAGCACTTGTTATCGCGACCCTGACGTTGCTCGGCTGTGGCTCGGTCAACGCCGCAGAAATTGATCAAAACCTGATCAAACAAGGCGAGTACCTGGCCCGCGCGGGTGACTGCGTGGCCTGCCACACCGCAAAGGACGGCAAGCCGTTCGCCGGTGGCCTGCCGATGGAAACACCGATCGGGACGATCTACTCCACCAATATCACGCCGGATAAAACCGGCTTGGGTGACTACAGCTTTGAGGATTTCGACAAAGCCGTCCGTCATGGTGTCGCCAAAAACGGTAGTACCTTGTACCCGGCGATGCCTTATCCGTCCTACGCCAGCGTCAACGAAACCGACATGAAAGCCTTGTACGCCGACTTCATGCATGGCGTAGCGCCTGTCGCTCAGGAGAACAAGGCCAGCGACATTCCCTGGCCTTTGAGCATGCGCTGGCCGCTTGCAGGCTGGCGCTGGATGTTTGCCCCGGCTGTGGCGGACTACAAAGCGGCACCCGGCGAAGATGCCGTGGTCAGTCGTGGGGCTTATCTGGTGGAAGGCCTCGGACATTGCGGCGCGTGCCATACGCCGCGAGCCCTGACCATGCAGGAAAAAGCCCTGAATGCAGGCGAAGGCAGCGCATTTCTGTCAGGCAGTGCGCCATTGGAAGGCTGGATTGCGAAAAGTCTGCGCGGCGATCACAAGAATGGCCTCGGCAGCTGGAGCGAAGAACAACTGGTGCAGTTTCTCAAGACCGGTCGCAGCTATCGTAGCGCGGTGTTTGGAGGCATGAGTGATGTGGTGACGCACAGCATGCAGTACATGACCGACAACGATCTGACCGCGATTGCCCGTTACCTCAAGTCCTTGCCGGCGAATGATCCCAATGATCAGCCGCACCAGTACGACAAACAGGTCGCACAGGCGCTGTGGAACGGGGACGACAGCAAGCCTGGCGCTTCGGTGTACATCGACAACTGCGCGGCCTGTCACCGTACCGATGGCCATGGCTACACCAAAGTGTTCCCGGCGCTGGCAGGCAACCCGGTGTTGCAGTCGGACGACCCGACGTCGCTGATTCACATCGTGCTCAAGGGCGGTACGTTGCCGGCGACTCATACGGCGCCCTCGACCTTTACCATGCCGGGATTCGCCTGGCGCTTGTCGGATCAGGAAGTGGCGGATGTGGTCAGTTTCATCCGCAGCAGCTGGGGCAACAAGGGTGAGCCGGTCAAGGCGAGTACCGTGGCCGACTTGCGCAAGGATGATCTGAAAACCACCTCGGGCGACGATCTGGGTCAGGTCACTCAGAAGAACTGATCTCCCAGCGGCACTAGCCAGATGAGCAACGCCTCGAGACTGCATATAAAACCAGTATCGAGGCGTTTTTATCTCCACTCCTCTTCCCCTCGCAGCACCGCCATCGCTACCGCCACCCACCAGTCATCCTTTGCCCCCAGTAAATGACAAGGCACATAGGGAATATTCCTTACTGTTTTTGGGAGCCTTCCTACAGCCAGTTTTTGAACCCTCCGTTAGGGTGTTTTTTTCATCGAAGTATGGAAGCTTTACTATGTGTGGCTGCCCCATTTGTAGAGCCCGCAAACCCACCCAGGAGGACATCCGCCGTCAACAGGCAGATACACTTCGGTATGAACAAGGATTGGCTCGTGATGAGGCCAGACGGAACGAAGCCTCTAAAACGCCAACGGCGAATGCTCCAACCTTCGGCTGTGTGTTCGCCAAGAGCTGTAACCTCCCTGACGGCGTAATCAATCACAACAACCCAGCCGGATTTGTGCCTGTCGAGAAACTGGCCGACTACGGAATGTGGGCTGTGCTTGGGACTGGGGCAGCTATTACCGCCCAAGGCACTCCACTGCAAATGGTGGGTGGGTCTGCTACTGGCAGTGCAATTGCTCAACGTCTTGGCGGTTCACTTGCACTCACTTTGCTGGAAGGATCAACAGTTGTTGTTGCTGGCGCTGCTTTGGGTACCGTTGCGTTACTGATACCAAACACCAGCATTTCACCAGACAGTGCCTTCTACACGACAGTACGCAACGCTTGATGCTGGCCGTACACGTGTCCGTGTCAATGCGAAGACCTTGCCGAATGGCTCAGTAAATGTTTACGGGTTCTACACGGGTGGCAAAAAGGACTGGGAAAATGTCCCTGTCATCGAGGGCAAGAAAGACGGTGAGAATTACGTTGCTGACATTGGCAACGGAATTGGGCTCACTTGGACGCCAGCGGCTAGCCCTGACGGTGTGCTAGGTATTCCTGCGCTTGAAGGCGCGCCACAGTTACCGCCTGTGTGGGTGTATCCGCCGACCGAACAGGCCAATAAGATATTGGTCAACCCGAAGCACCCGCCAGACTACCAAGACGCAATCATCTCGTTTCCTGGCACCGGTATTCAGCCGATTTACATTTCGCTGAGCGTCTCAGGTGACCATGGCTATCACCCGGCGCCGGGACGGTTAACTGCTTTTCCTGATGCTGCGAAAGACAAATCAAAAGGAAATGTCCAAGGCGGAGGCGGGCAACGTAGACGCTGGAAAGATCGTAAAGGTCGTATATATGAGTGGGACAGCCAGCATGGCGCGGTAGAAATGTACGACAAACAAGGCAATCACTTGGGCGAGTTCGACCCTGAAACGGGTGAGCAGACTAAGCCCGCTAAACCGGGTCGGAAAGTAGAAAAATAGGAGCTCTTATGTATCTGTGTATCACTGGCTTTTTGCCTGGCGACAATGAAGACACTTCATTGAAATACGAGGTGAAAGTATCACCAATATTTGAACAGTCGATTGTTTCTCTACTGGGGCATAAAAGCCTTAACGCGATGGCAAGTGGAGAGTGGTTGCTAACAACGGATCAAGTTAAGCAGATTGCCGCGTTGATCAACGAACCCATTCCGCTTGATCTTGATGTGTTCATTGGTGTCGAGGCGTAGTACTGCATGTCAATCACAAATCCACGGGTTATTGATATCTGGGCAATTCCTACTTGGGAACCTAACGAACAAGGGTTCAAGGTGGCGACGGGGCTCGCAAACATTGGAAGGATGGTAAGGGTCGTATTTACGAGTTGGATAGTCAGCACGGGGCTGTTGAAATGTACGATAAACAAGGCAAGCATTTAGGAGAGTTTGACCCTGTCACGGGCGAACAAAACAAGCCAGCCAAACCCGGTCGAAAAGTAGAGAAATAGGAGTTTTTATGTACCTTTGTATTAGCGGATTTCTGCCTGACAGTGCCGAAGATGATTCGCTTAAATTTGAACTTGATCTGAATGCCTCCTTTAATGACCAAATCGTTAAACTTCTCGGCCATAAAAGTCTGAACGAAATGGCTAGCGGAGAATGGTTGCTAACAACTGAGGAGGTTCAGCAGATTGCTTTATTGATCAATCAGCCAATTCCAAGCAACCTTGATTTATTCATTGGGGTTGAGGCGTAGTTCTTCTTTTGCCTCCATAAGGGACTTACGGCCATACCTTTGAAGCGCTGGTATCAAGGACAGGGCGCCGAGCGGTGCTGGCATGGGCATTCAGCGTAATGTACTGTATGTTCATACAGCTACCGAGTATCCGTCGATGTCCACTCCTCTTCCGCCACGCGGCCGCGGCACCGCCACCAACCCGCACAACCGTTTCGCGCCGAATCGCTCGGTGGCCGAGGATGACGGCTGGTATCAGGAAGCGCCGATCACCCAAGGCACCGAGGTGCGCATCGAAACGGCGAAAACCATCATCACTCGCAACAACTCGCCGGACTTGCCCTTTGATCGTTCGATCAATCCCTATCGCGGTTGCGAGCACGGTTGCATCTATTGCTACGCGCGACCCAGCCACGCTTATTGGGACATGTCGCCAGGGCTGGATTTCGAAACCAAACTGATCGCCAAGACCAACGCCGCCGATGTGCTGGAAGAACAACTGTCCAAGCGCGGCTATCAATGTGCGCCGATCAATCTGGGCTCCAATACGGACCCTTATCAACCGATTGAACGCGAACACAAAATCACCCGCAAAACCCTCGAAGTGCTGCTGCGCTATCGCCATCCCGTGACCATCATTACCAAGGGCTCGCTGATTCTTCGGGATCTGGACCTGCTGGTCGAACTCGCCGAGCAAAGGCTGGTGGCGGTGATGATCAGCCTCACTACCCTGGACGATGAGCTCAAACGCATCCTCGAACCGCGCGCGGCTGCACCCAAGGCTCGGTTGCGGGCGATCCGCGTGATGCGTGAAGCGGGAGTTCCGGTGGGCGTTCTGTGCTCACCGATGATTCCGATGATCAACGACAGCGAACTCGAAAGCCTGCTCACCGAAGCTCATGCCGTGGGGGCGCAAAGTGCGGCCTACATGATGCTGCGCCTGCCGCTGGAAGTTGCGCCGCTGTTCGAAGAATGGCTGGCGACCCACTATCCTCAGCGTGCCGCTCATGTGTTGAGCCTGATTCGTCAGAGCCGTGGTGGCGAGCTCTACGACAGTCGCTTCGGTGCCAGGATGCGCGGCGAAGGGCCGTTTGCCGATCTGCTGGCGCAACGCTTTGCCAAAACCATCAAACGTCTGGGGCTCAATCATCGGGAAGGTTTCAATCTGGACTGCGAAGCCTTCTGTCCGCCGGGTCGCCAGATGTCGTTGATTTGAGGACAATTGGCCTATGGTTGAGTAGTGTGAAATACACTTTGCCACTACGCTGGTCACGTTCTCTGTGACTTGGAACACACGTTCTAGAGCGTTTTATTCAGTTTGAGTTAAGTTTCGGCCGCTACCTTGTTCATCGAGTGACTGACGGGGCGAGATTCTCGGCCCGGATGTTTTTTATACAGCCACTGGCTTCACACCGGACAAAACGGGAAAATTCCCTGACTCCGCCAAAGAGGATGAATCATGAGTGACAAGGATAAACAGCCGTTGGCTGCGTCGGCTTCAGCCCAACCAGAGGCGGAAACCGCCGATGCAGCGCTGCAGCATATCGTTGACGGCTTTTTGCATTTTCATCACGAAGTTTTTCCACAGCAGGAAGAACTCTTCAAAAAACTCGCCACGGCCCAGAGCCCCAGAGCGATGTTCATCGCCTGCGCCGATTCGCGCATCGTTCCTGAGCTGATCACCCAAAGCGCCCCTGGCGACCTGTTCGTGACCCGTAACGTCGGCAACGTTGTGCCGCCTTATGGGCAAATGAACGGCGGTGTTTCCACGGCAATCGAATACGCGGTACTGGCCCTCGGCGTGCAGCACATCATCATCTGCGGGCACTCCGACTGTGGCGCGATGCGCGCGGTGCTCAACCCGCAAAGCCTGGAAAAAATGCCGACGGTCAAAGCCTGGCTGCGTCATGTCGAAGTGGCAAAAACCATGGTCCAGGAAAACTGCCATTGCGCTGACGAAAACGAAAGCATGCACGTCCTCACCGAGGAGAATGTGATCGCTCAGCTGCAACATTTGCGCACGCACCCGTCGGTAGCCTCGCGCATGGCCAATGGTCAGCTGTTTATCCATGGTTGGATCTACAACATCGAAACCAGCCAAATCAGAGCTTACGACGCGGACAAGGGTTGTTTCCTGCCGCTCGATGGCAGCCATCCGATTCCGGTGGCGACGCCTAAAGCGCGCTTCTAAATCTTCCTAAATCATTGTGTGGTTTAGCCGAGGCTGCCGATCAGGCAGCCTGGCTTCGCCACGCCTGAAGAAAACTTCGGGAGAGTCACCATGCGTGCTGCTCAACTTAAAGCTGTTCTGCCACGGGAGCTGCTGGCGTCCGTGGTTGTATTTCTCGTCGCCCTGCCCTTGTGCATGGGCATCGCTATCGCCTCGGGGCTGCCGCCGTCCAAGGGTTTGATCACCGGGATCATCGGTGGTTTGGTGGTGGGCTGGATTGCCGGTTCACCACTGCAAGTCAGCGGCCCGGCAGCCGGTTTGGCGGTTCTGGTGTTCGAACTGGTGCGCCAACACGGTATCGCCATGCTCGGGCCCATCCTGCTGCTGGCCGGTTTTCTGCAATTGGTGGCCGGGCGTTTGAAGCTCGGCTGCTGGTTTCGGGTCACGGCGCCGGCCGTGGTCTACGGCATGCTCGCCGGGATTGGTGTACTGATCGTGTTGTCGCAAGTGCATGTGATGCTTGATGCCGTGCCCAAGCCTTCCGGGCTGGATAACCTGGCAGCCTTCCCGGCGGCCGTCGTCCAGGCCTTGCCGTCCTTGGGTTGGCAAGCCGGGTTGCTCGGACTGTCGACGATTGCGGTGATGTGGTTGTGGGAGAAATTCCGCCCCCATTCCCTGCGCTTCATTCCCGGCGCATTGCTGGGTGTAGGCCTGGCGACCGTCGCCAGCCTGGTGCTCGCCTTGCAGGTCAAACGAGTGGAAGTCCCGGCCAACCTGGCGGAAGCCATCGACTGGTTGAAACCTGCAGATCTGCTCAATCTGGCTGACCCGACCTTGCTGATCGCCGCGTTTGCCGTGGCCTTCATCGCCAGCGCCGAAACCCTGCTCTCCGCCGCCGCGGTGGACCGCATGCACAGCGGCCAGCGCTCAGACTTCGACAAGGAATTGTCGGCTCAAGGCGTCGGCAACATGCTTTGCGGTCTGCTCGGCGCGCTACCGATGACCGGCGTGATCGTGCGCAGTTCGGCCAACGTCCAGGCCGGCGCCACCACGCGACTGTCGGCGATCTTCCACGGCCTGTGGTTGCTGGCTTTCGTGTTGCTGCTGTCCCTCGTGCTGCAAAGCATTCCGGTGGCGAGCCTGGCGGGCGTTCTGGTTTATACCGGTTTCAAACTGGTCGACCTCAAGGCCTTCCGCGGTTTGGGCCGATATGGCCGGATGCCGATGTTCACCTACGCGGCGACCGCTCTGGCAATCATCTTCACCGACCTGCTGACTGGCGTGCTGATCGGCTTCGGCCTGACCCTGGCCAAGCTGGCCTGGAAGGCTTCGCGGCTGAAAATCAGCCTGATCGATCTGCCCAAGGACGGCGAAATGGAGTTGCGATTGATAGGTGCGGCGACCTTCCTCAAAGTGCCGGCGCTGACCCAAGTGCTGGGGACCATTCCGGCAGGCGCGACGGTGCATGTGCCGCTCAATAACCTGAGCTACATCGATCACTCGTGTCTGGAGTTGCTGGAGGAATGGGGTCGGGCCAATGCGGCCAAGGGATCAAAACTGTTGATTGAAGCGCGGGGGTTGAAGCGCAGGTTGGAGGGGCGATTGCGGACCACGACAGGCGTCGGCTCTGCGGGATAGGAAAGCCACTGTGGGAGCGAGCAGGCTCGCTCCCACAGGGATTCGATTCCTACCGTTGGATCAAGCCGCTGGCTGATCCAGCTCCAGGCCTACACCCAGTTGGCGCGACAGGCACGGCCAGCGCTTCCACGCAGCGCCGGTGTCCGGGCTGTTGAGTTTCTCGCGGTAGGCTTCCACTGACTCCAGCGCGAAACTGTCTTCGTTGAGCATCTCGTCCACGGCGAGATGCACCGCCTCATCCAGTTGATTGGCGAACTCCTCGCCGATCAGTTGGTGGGCAATCAGGTTGGCAACAGTCGTGTCCAGTGGGATCAGCGGCTGGCCAAAATGCTTGATGTACAGGTCATTGACCTCTTCGACCAGGCGGTGTGCCAGATAGGCTTCGTCCAGCAGGCTGTCCAGACCGACGTGACCGGCCATGATCGCCGGCGGCTGAAGGAAGAACTGCTCGGCGATTTTCAGCACCGGTTTGATCTGTGATTCGATACCCGCTTCCCTGGCGACTTCATTGGCTGCGTCCAGCAGGTCCGGCACTTGCTCTATATACGCGGCCACAAAACGCGTCATCACGCCGTTGGCGTCGACATCCGGCAATTGGATGGCGGAGTGAAGGTGTGGCAGTTGAGTTTCCAGCTGACGAGTCAGCTGGCCGGTTTCGGCTTCGTGTTGTTGGGCTTTTTGGATCTGCTCGCGCAATGCGGCGGTGTTCATGAAAACTCCAGGAAACAAAGGCAATGAAATAGGGAAGACATAACTTAGCTGGCATACGAAAAATGCTAAGACGCATTTGTCATAATTATTTCATCCTTGAGACATCAAAGTTATACCGGTTTGCCGCCACTCGTCTGCATCCTTCTCCATTCGTGCCCTGGAACGCAAGTCCCAGCTGTTTCAGATGATTTACGCCCTCACATTGCGAGGTGGCAGTCGCTGGCTATACTCGGGTGGGAATGGAGTTAGCTGATGACGCCCGACTGCACACGCAGCAAGGCTCGGCGATTCAAGTTCGTAGTCTGAAAAAGCCGCTCCCTTGCCGCAGGTGAAAGCCGGCGGGATAACAAGAACGATAAGGGGAACCCGCAATGATGCGACATCCACATGTCTGGATGGGCCTCCTGTTGTGGTCGATTTTCAGTCAGGCACAAGCGGCCTGGACTGTGAATATGGCGCCTGGAGCGACTGAAATCAGTCACGCAGTATTTGACCTGCACATGACCATTTTCTGGATCTGTGTAGTGATCGGCATCATCGTCTTCGGCGCCATGTTCTGGTCGATGATTCTCCACCGCCGCTCGACCGGGCAGGTGGCCGCAAAATTTCATGAAAGCACCACCGTTGAAATCCTCTGGACCATCGTGCCCTTCCTGATCCTGGTGGCCATGGCGGTTCCCGCGACCGCAACCCTGATCAAGATGTACGACGCCAGTGAGCCGGATATCGATATCCAGGTCACCGGCTATCAGTGGAAGTGGCACTACAAATACCTGGGCCAGGACGTTGAGTTCTTCAGCAACCTGACCACGCCCGCCGATCAGATCCACAACAAGGAAGCCAAGAGCGAACACTACTTGCTTGAGGTCGATAAGCCTTTGGTGCTTCCGATCGGCGCCAAGGTGCGCTTCCTGGTGACTTCCGCCGACGTCATCCATTCCTGGTGGGTGCCGGCCTTTGCGGTCAAGCGTGATGCGATTCCGGGGTTCGTCAACGAAGCTTGGACCCGCGTCGACAAGCCCGGCATTTACCGCGGTCAATGCGCCGAATTGTGCGGCAAGGACCACGGCTTCATGCCCATCGTGGTCGAGGTCAAGGAAAAGGCCGATTACGAAAAATGGCTGGGCGAGCGCAAGGCTGAAGCCCTGCAGCTCAAAGAGCTGACCAGCAAGGAATGGACCCTCGACGAGCTTAAAGAGCGCGGCGACAAGATCTATCACACCACCTGCGTCGCCTGTCACCAGGCCGAAGGTCAGGGCCTGCCGCCGATGTTCCCGGCGCTCAAGGGCTCGAAAATCGCTACCGGACCGAAAGAAGGGCACCTGAGCATTGTCTTCCACGGCAAGCCCGGCACCGCGATGGCGGCGTTCGGCAAGCAACTCTCGGAAGTCGATATCGCAGCGGTCGTGACCTACGAACGTAACGCCTGGGGCAACGACAAGGGCGACATGGTCACCCCTAAAGAAGTGCTGGAGCTGAAACAGGCGGAAAGCAAATGACCCGGTCTATTGCGCACGTAAGGAACCAGTCGGGGCATCGCGCCCCGGCCTGCCCAGCCCATCTGTTTGCAGGAGACAGGACATGACTGTTGTAGTCGATGACCATGTTCATATCGGCACCGCCCACGCCCACGGCCCCGCCAAAGGCCTGATGCGCTGGGTCCTGACCACCAACCACAAGGATATCGGCACGCTGTACCTGTGGTTCGCGTTCTCCATGTTCTTGCTCGGCGGCTCGTTCGCGATGGTGATTCGTGCCGAGTTGTTCCAGCCAGGACTGCAAATCGTCCAACCGGAATTCTTCAACCAGATGACCACCATGCACGGTCTGGTGATGGTCTTCGGTGCGGTGATGCCGGCGTTCGTCGGCCTCGCCAACTGGATGATCCCGTTGATGATCGGCGCGCCGGATATGGCCCTGCCACGGATGAACAACTTCAGCTTCTGGCTATTGCCGGCGGCGTTCATCCTGCTGGTATCGACCCTGTTCACCCCCGGCGGCGGACCGAACTTCGGCTGGACGTTCTACGCCCCGCTGTCGACGACCTACGCGCCGGAAAGCGTGACCTTCTTCATCTTCGCCATCCACTTGATGGGGATCAGTTCGATCATGGGCGCGATCAACGTGATCGCCACCATCCTCAACCTGCGCGCCCCCGGCATGACGCTGATGAAAATGCCGCTGTTCGTCTGGACCTGGCTGATTACCGCGTTCCTGCTGATCGCGGTGATGCCGGTACTGGCCGGCTGCGTGACGATGATGCTGATGGACATCCACTTCGGCACCAGCTTCTTCAGTGCCGCCGGTGGCGGTGACCCGGTGTTGTTCCAGCACGTGTTCTGGTTCTTCGGTCACCCCGAGGTGTACATCATGATCCTGCCGGCCTTCGGTGCCGTCAGCTCGATCATTCCGGCCTTCTCACGCAAGCCGCTGTTCGGCTACACCTCGATGGTCTATGCGACGGCGAGTATCGCGTTCCTGTCGTTCATCGTCTGGGCGCACCACATGTTCGTGGTCGGCATTCCGTTGGTGGGCGAGTTGTTCTTCATGTACGCCACGCTGCTGATCGCGGTGCCGACCGGAGTGAAGGTGTTCAACTGGGCCAGCACCATGTGGCAAGGCTCGCTGACCTTCGAGACACCGATGCTGTTTGCGGTGGCGTTCGTGATCCTGTTTTCCATCGGCGGTTTCTCCGGGTTGATGCTGGCCATCGCCCCGGCGGACTTCCAGTACCAGGACACCTACTTTGTGGTCGCGCACTTCCACTACGTACTGGTGCCGGGAGCCATCTTCGGGATCTTCGCTTCGGCCTACTACTGGATGCCGAAATGGACCGGCCACATGTACGACGAAACCCTAGGCAAGTTGCACTTCTGGCTCTCGTTCATCGGCATGAACATGGCTTTCTTCCCGATGCATTTCGTGGGGCTGGCGGGCATGCCGCGGCGAATTCCCGACTACAACCTGCAATTCGCCGACTTCAACATGGTGTCGTCGATCGGCGCGTTCATGTTCGGCGCTACGCAGATCTTCTTCCTGTTCATCGTGATCAAGACCATCCGTGGTGGCCCGCCAGCACCGGCCAAACCGTGGGATGGGGCCGAAGGCCTGGAATGGAGTATTCCGTCACCGGCGCCGTATCACACCTTCACCACGCCGCCGGAAGTGAAATGAACACCTTGCCCTATGTGGGAGCGGGCTTGCTCGCGAAGAACGATAACGCAGTTTGTCTGACGGACCGCAGCGTCTGCTTCGCGAGCAAGCCCGCTCCCACAGGGTTTTGTGTGGAGGGCTTGCACCGTGGCTGACTCTATTTCGTTGAAGAAACTGGTCACGCGCCTGTTGCTGGTGGTGGTGGCGATGTTTGTCTTCGGGTTTGCCCTGGTGCCGATCTACGACGTGATGTGCAAGGCGTTCGGCATCAACGGCAAGACCGGCGGACAGTACGAGGGTGAGCAAACGGTCGACACCTCGCGGCAGGTCCGCGTGCAGTTCCTGTCGACCAACTCCGCCGACATGTCCTGGGATTTCTACCCCAAGAGCGATGAGCTGACGGCTAATCCGGGAGCGGTGAACGAGATGATTTTCATCGCCCATAACCCGACCGATCGCCCGATGAGCGCCCAGGCGGTTCCGAGCATCGCGCCCAGCGCCGCGGCGGCGTACTTCCACAAGACCGAATGTTTCTGCTTTACCCAGCAAGTGCTGCAGCCCGGTCAACGGATCGAGATGCCGGTACGTTTCATCGTTGACCGTGACATGCCCAAGGATGTGAAGCACCTGACGCTTTCTTACACGCTGTTCGATATCACCGCACGTCATCCACCCACTGCTGTTGCTGCAAACACCGGTGGCTAGGCGTTAAAGCGTGCCCGATAAGGAGAACAATAAATGGCAACTCATGAACATTATTACGTTCCGGCACAGAGCAAATGGCCGATCATTGCCACGGTCGGTATGTTCGTCACCGTGTTCGGCCTGGCCACCTGGTTCAATGACCTGAAGGCGGCGCGGCCGGAGTCCCACGGCCCGCTGATCTTTTTCGTCGGTGGCCTGATGGTGGCCTACATGCTGTTCGGCTGGTTCGGTACGGTGATCAAGGAAAGCCGCCAAGGGTTGTACAGCGCACAGATGGATCGCTCGTTCCGCTGGGGCATGAGCTGGTTCATCTTTTCGGAGGTGATGTTCTTCATCGCCTTCTTCGGCGCACTGTTTTATGTGCGTAACATTTCCGGCCCGGCGCTCGGGGGTGAAGGGGTCAAAGGCATCGCTCATATGCTTTGGCCGAATTTCCAGTTTGCGTGGCCATTGCTGCACACCCCTGACCCGCAACTCTTCCCGCCGCCCAAGGAAGTCATCAGTCCCTGGGGCCTGCCGCTGCTCAATACCGTTTTGCTGGTGAGTTCTAGCATCACCGTGACCATCGCCCACCACGCCTTGAAAAAGGGCCATCGCGGCGCGCTGAAAATCTGGCTGGCGCTCACCGTGTTACTGGGCTGCGCGTTCCTTGGTTTTCAGGCCGAAGAATACATGCATGCCTACCACGAACTGGGCCTGACGCTCGGTTCGGGCATCTACGGCGCGACCTTCTTCATGCTCACCGGCTTCCACGGCGCCCACGTGACCATCGGCACCATCATCCTGTTTGTGATGTTGATGCGGATCATGCGCGGGCACTTCGACGCCGATCACCAGTTCGCGTTTGAAGCGGCGAGCTGGTACTGGCACTTCGTGGACGTGGTGTGGATCGGTCTGTTCGTTTTCGTCTACGTGCTCTGAGGCTTTACCAAGGCGCAGTAGAGACCAACTGGCCGCTGAAAAAACCCCAGGCAATCAAGCCGACGGTAATGGCGGCCAGCGCAACACGAACACTCAAGGCAATGACGAGGCGGTTCGAGCTGCTGTCGTCCTTGACCAGAAAAAACAGGCCGCTGAACAGGCTGACAACCGTGGCAATCAGCATCAGGACGATGGCTGCTTTGAGCATGGTGAGACTCCGGGGGGAAGGCGATGCACTTGAGTATAGCTATCGCGACTAGCGACTTTCTGGCGACGCCATGAAGCGTTTTCGGCCGGGCATCGTACCGACCCTGGTGGTCGCGTTGTTGCTGCCCATGCTGGTGTCACTCGGGTTCTGGCAATTGAGCCGGGGCGCAGAGAAAAGCGCGCTGCTGCAAAGCTACACCGAGCGCCGTGCCGCCGAACCGATGGCCAGCACCGAGCTGCAACACATCGCAGATCCGGCCTTCCGCCGGGTTCACCTGCACGGCCAGTTCGATGCCGCCCACAGCCTGTTGCTGGATAACCGTCAGCGCGACGGCAAGGTTGGCGTCGAACTGCTGCAACCGTTTCAGGATCAGGCGACCGGGCTCTGGTTGTTGATCAATCGCGGCTGGCTGCCGTGGCCGGATCGCCGCACCCCACCGCAATTCACCACACCGACTCAGGCCTTGAGTCTCGTTGCCTGGGTCTACGTCTCCCCCGGCGCCACCTTCCAATTGCACGCCGACCCGAATACCACCACGTGGCCACAACTGGTTACCGCAGTTGAACCGGCCAGGCTCTGGACGGCGCTGGATCGTGAAGGCTTTACCTACGAATTACGCGCAGAAAACGGCCCCGCGTCCTACCAGGCCGATTGGCCGGTGGTGGCCATGGGGCCGGAAAAACACCTGGCTTATGCCGTGCAGTGGTTCGCCATGTCGATCGCCCTGTTTGGCCTTTATCTCTATCTCGGCTGGCACAACGCAAAGGAGAAACACCATGGGAGCGGCCATGAATCCACCCAACATGTCTGAGGCGAAAACGCCGGCGAGTCGGCGCAAAGGTCGCTTGCAGTTACTGCTGATCCTGCTTGGGGTGATCGGTCCGATGATCCTCGCCACCGGCATGTACAAATTGCAGTTCTGGGTACCGGAAGGTCGCAGCTATCACGGCGAACTGATCGGCAACGGCCAGACCCGCGCCGACCTCGGCGTGCAGGCGCAGGAGGATCGTTGGCAGATACTGGTGACCGCGCCCAAGGATTGCTCGGTGGACTGTCAGCAACTGGTGTACCTGGCGCGGCAGATCCAGATCGGCCTCGGCCGTGATGCCGGGCGCGCCAGTCATGCCTTGGCCACGGCACAACCGCTGAGCAGTGAATACGACGCCAAGCTGACGCGCGAGTATCCTCAATTGCAGCGCTATCCACTGAGCCTGACCGACTTCCATAAAACTGTCGGCGACAAGGCTGTGCCGCAGCTGTGGATCATCGATCCGCATGGCAATCTGGTGCTGCGCTACGACCCGACGGTGAAGGGTAAGGATCTGCTCAACGACCTGCGCCATTTGCTGAAACTGTCGAACATCGGATAAGGGCATCGTCATGGCCAAACCTGGATTTCGCCTCGCGCTGTTTGCCACCTTGCTGGCACTGATTGTGGTGTTGCTCGGCGCCTACACCCGCCTGACCCACGCCGGCCTCGGCTGCCCGGACTGGCCGGGTTGCTATGGCTTTATCAGCGTGCCGAAAAGCGAAGTTCAATTGGCCCACGCCGAACTGCATTTTCCCGACGCTCCCGTCGAAGCCCATAAGGGCTGGAACGAGATGGTTCACCGCTACTTCGCCGGTACGCTGGGGCTGCTGATCTCGGTGCTGGCGGGTCGTGCCTGGGTTCATCGTCGCCATCCGGGACAACCGGTGAAGTTGCCGTTGTTTCTGCTGGCGGTGGTGATTGCCCAAGCGGCATTCGGCATGTGGACGGTGACGCTCAAGCTCTGGCCACAAGTGGTGACCGGGCATTTGCTCGGCGGCTTTGCGACGTTGAGCCTGCTGTTTTTGCTGACGTTGCGATTGTCCGGCGTGTTGCCGGCGCTGACCGTGCCACGGCGTTTGCAGTACTGGGCGACCGCCGGGTTGCTGCTGGTGATCGGGCAAATCGCCCTCGGTGGCTGGGTCAGTGCCAACTACGCGGCGGTGGCCTGTATCGACTTCCCGACCTGCCACGGGCAATGGCTGCCACCGGCTGATTTCGCCAACGGTTTTCACCTGACTCAACACATCGGCCCCAATTACCTCGGCGGGCAACTGGACAGCGATGCCCGCACCGCGATTCATCTGACTCACCGCATCGGCGCATTGTTAGTTACGCTGGTGCTGCTCGGCTTGGCGTGGCAACTGAGGGTGGTCGGCATGACTCGCTTGGCGGGGCTCGTACTGATCGCACTCGCCGCGCAGATCACCCTCGGCATCAGCAATGTGCTGTTTCACCTGCCACTGCCAGTGGCCGTCGCGCACAACGCGGGCGGCGCGGCGCTATTGCTGACGATGGTGCTGGTCAATTATCACGCGCGAACCAGTCTGGTTCGGGTCAAGCAGCAACCCCCTGCACGCTGGCGGTTCAGTCCGCGCAAACACTCAGCCGGGCCCATAACAATAAAAGGAGAGATGCCATGGCGACTCTGATCGGTGCACGTCACAGTCAAGCGATCTGGCGTGACTACCTGGAGCTGACGAAGCCGAAAGTGGTGGTGCTGATGCTCATCACCTCACTGGTGGGGATGTTCCTCGCGACCCGCGCCGGGGTGCCGTGGACGGTGCTGGTGTTCGGCAATCTGGGGATTGCGCTGTGTGCCGGTGGTGCGGCGGCGGTGAATCATGTGGT
Source organism: Pseudomonas sp. ANT_J28 (assembly GCF_008370005.1). NCBI lineage: Bacteria > Pseudomonadati > Pseudomonadota > Gammaproteobacteria > Pseudomonadales > Pseudomonadaceae > Pseudomonas > Pseudomonas sp. ANT_J28. Next base: position 163,175 of record NZ_VOBM01000005.1, on the reverse strand, counting down.
GGACCGACGCATCGATGCGGTTATGGCCCGCACCCACAAACGTCCCTTGGCCGAAGGCCGGGTTTCGCCGGCGGCCGCACTGACGTTTGCCTTGGTATTGGCGGTGCTTGGGCAAGCCATACTGCTGGCCTTCACCAATCCACTGACGGCCTGGCTGACCCTGGCCTCGCTGCTTGGCTATGCGGTGGTCTACACCGGTTTCCTGAAACGCGCGACGCCGCAGAACATCGTCATCGGCGGCCTGGCCGGCGCCGCCCCGCCACTGCTCGGCTGGACCGCCGCCACCGGTCATGTCAGCGCCGAACCCTTGCTGTTGGTGTTGATCATCTTCGCCTGGACCCCGCCGCACTTCTGGGCGCTGGCCATTCACCGCAAAGAGGAATACGCCAAAGCCGACATTCCGATGCTGCCGGTGACCCATGGCGAGCACTACACCAAGGTCCACATCCTGCTTTATACCTTTGCGCTGCTGGCCGTCAGCCTGATGCCGTACGTGATCCACATGAGCGGCATGCTCTACCTGATTTGCGCGCTGGGACTGGGCGCGAGGTTTCTGCAATGGGCCGTGGTGCTGTACCGTGGCACTCGGCCGCACGCGGCGATCAACACCTTCAAGTACTCTATTTACTACTTGTTCCTACTGTTTATCGCGCTGCTCGTAGACCACTACTTACTGTTGAACCTATGACTCGAACCCAGAAAACCGTCTTCATCCTCGTTGCCCTGATCGCGCTGGTCCTAGGCCTGACCATCAACAAAGTGCTGTCCGGTAAAGGCCAGGGCGATCCGACAGCATTGATCGACGCCGGGATCATCCTGCTGCCGCAAAGCCGTAATCTGCCGGACGTGACGATGACCGATCAGGACGGTAAACCGGTGGCGGTCAACGCGTTGAAAGACAAATGGTCGCTGCTGTTCTTCGGCTACACCTTCTGCCCCGACATCTGCCCGACCACCCTCGCCCAGCTGCGCCAGATCAAGAGCGAGCTGCCGCCAGAGGCTGTGGCCAAGTTGCAGATCATTCTGGTCAGCATCGACCCGAACCGCGACACGCCCCAGCAGCTCAAGCAGTACCTGGGCTACTTCGATCCGCAGTTCCAAGGGCTGACGGCTTCGTCGGTTGAAGACATTCAGAAACTGGCCAACGCAGTAAGTATTCCGTTCATTCCGGCGGACACCAGCAAGCCGAACTACACCGTCGACCACAGCGGCAACCTGGCGGTGATCGGGCCGGACGGGACGCAGCGTGGGTTCATTCGCGCCCCGTTGAACAACGTGAAATTGGTGGCGCAGTTGCCGGTGATGCTTACCCGCAAATAGTGTGAACTACACAAAACTATTGTGGGAGCGGCGGTGCGACGATTCGACTTGCTCGCGAAAGCGGTGGATCAGCCGCCATAAATGCTGAATGACACACCGCATTCGCGAGCAAGTCGAATCGTCGCACCGCCGCTCCCACAGGGTCCGTATTCCAGGCATAAAAAAACGGGGACGCAATCAATGCGTCCCCGTTTTTTATTGCTGTCAGATCAGAACGCTGGCAATACCGCGCCTTTGTACTTCTCGAGGATGAAGGCTTTCACTTCCGGGCTGTGCAGGGCAGCAATCAGCTTCTTCATCGCTTCGCTGTCCTTGTCGTTCGGACGGGCAACGAGGATGTTCACGTAAGGCGAGTCGTTGCCTTCGATGACCAGCGCATCCTTGGCCGGATCAAGCTTGGCTTCCAGCGCGTAGTTGGTGTTGATCAGTGCCAGGTCGACCTGGGTCAGCACGCGCGGGATGGTCGCGGCTTCCAGTTCACGGAATTTCAGGTCCTTGGTGTTCTCGGTGATGTCTTTGACGGTCGACAGGATGTTGTTCGAATCCTTCAACTTGATCAGGCCAGCCTTCGCCAGCAGCAACAGCGCACGGCCGCCGTTGGTGGCGTCGTTCGGGATCACCACGTTGGCGCCGCCTGGCAGCTCGGTCAGTGCTTTGTACTTGCTGGAGTAAGCGCCCAGCGGTTCCAGGTGCACACCGGCAACGGCCACCAGGTTGGTGCCCTTGGCCTTGTTGAATTCATCGAGGTACGGCTGGTGCTGGAAGAAGTTGGCGTCCAGACGTTTTTCGGCCACCTGCACGTTCGGCTGGATGTAGTCGGTGAAGACTTTGACCTTCAGGTCCACGCCTTCTTTGGCCAGGGCCGGTTTCACGAATTCGAGGATTTCTGCGTGCGGGACCGGGGTAGCCGCGACGGTCAGGGTTTCATCGGCCTGAGCAGAGAACGCTGCAACGGCTGCGAGCGCTACGAGTAGTTTTTTCATTCAGCTAACTCCTTGTGAGACGCCGGTCTTCGGCGCCTGCCAGCGAATGGCCGGCTCAATTGTCATTTACGGGACTCTTTATTTCCTGGAGAAGTGCACAACCAACTTGTCGCCAACGGTTTGCAGCACCTGAACGATCACCAGCAGCAACATCACCGTCACGACCATCACATCAGGCTGGAAACGCTGGTAACCGAACCGGATCGCCAGGTCGCCCAAACCACCTGCGCCGACCACACCCGCCATCGCCGTGTAGGACACCAGTGTAATGGCTGTCACCGTAATCGCCGCGAAGATGCCCGGGCGGGCTTCCGGCAGCAAGGCATTGGTGATGATCTGCCGCGTCGTCGCGCCCATGGCCTGGGTTGCCTCGATGATGCCGCGATCCACTTCACGCAGGGCGGTTTCCACCAGTCGCGCAAAGAATGGCGTAGCGCCCACCACCAGCGGTGGAATCGCACCGGCGACACCCAGGGACGTACCGGTGATCAACACCGTGAACGGAATCATCACGATCAGCAGAATGATGAACGGCAGCGAACGCAGGATGTTCACCGCCAGCGACAGCATCGCGTAGACGCCTTTGGCTTCCAGCAACTGACGCGGGCTGCAGAGGAACAACAGCACGCCCAGGGGCAGACCGAGCAAAACGGTGAACAACAGCGAACCGAAGAGCATCAGAAAGGTATCGCCGGTGGCCAGCCAGATTTCGAACCAGTCGATGTTGACGAAGAAACTTGCCAGGACTTCCATTAGCGCAGGACCTCCATGTGGACGTCAGCTGCAGTGAAGTGGGCGAACGCCGCTTCCATGTCGCCACCGGTAACGGCCAGGGTCAACTGCCCGTAGGGCACGTCTTTGATGCGGTCGATACGACCGGCCAGGATGCTGTAGTCCACGCCCGTTTCGCGGGCGACGGTACCTAGCAATGGCGCGTAGGTCGATTCGCCCTGGAAGGTCAGACGCACGATGCGGCCTGGAACGTGAGCGAAGTCGTCGCGCTGTTCGCTTTCGTCGATCTGCTCGTCCTCTTGCACGAAGCGCTTGGTGGTCGGGTGCTTCGGATGCAGGAACACCTCGGCTACCGAACCTTGCTCGACGATCACGCCAGCGTCCATCACCGCGACCTGGTCGCAGACCCGTCGGATCACGTCCATCTCGTGGGTAATCAACACGATGGTCAGCTTCAGTTCGCGATTGATCTCGGCCAGCAATTGCAGGACCGACGCAGTGGTCTGCGGGTCCAGTGCGCTGGTGGCTTCGTCGCACAGCAGGATTTTCGGCTTGGTCGCCAGGGCACGGGCGATGCCGACACGCTGCTTCTGGCCACCGGACAATTGCGCCGGGTACTTCTTGGCGTGGTCGGACAGGCCAACCCGCTTCAGCAATTCGGCGACACGCCGGTCAATCTCACTGCGCGACAGCTCACCGGCCAGGGTCAGTGGCAGCGCGACGTTGTCGGCCACGGTCTTGGACGCCAGCAAGTTGAAGTGCTGGAAAATCATCCCGACTTGCTGACGGAAGCGTCGCAGGCTGTTGGCGTCGAGCGCGGTGACTTCTTCGCCGTCGACGAATATCTTGCCGCCACTGGACTCTTCCAGGCGATTGATCAGACGCAGCAGGGTACTTTTTCCCGCACCGGAATGGCCGATCAGACCGAAGACCTGTCCGTTCTCAATCGTCAGACTGGTCGGATGCAGGGCGGGAATATCCTTACCGGCAACGCGGTAAGTTTTGTGGACGTTTTGAAACTCGATCACGTAGCGAACCTTGTGGGGCGCGTTGGAAAAGGGTCAGCGGTTAGCCGGGCGCGCATTTTAGCCTGTCCGTATAGAGGTTATTAGCATTTATTCCGCATTCAACCTTCCATTTGGCAATAACGCGATCAAAGGTTAGAAAAAAGGAACGGCGCAAAACGTCATCAGTCACTAATTAGGCAACTCGAAAACGCCCCCGGTCCGTGCCTGGGGTATTGCTTAAGAGTCCTGGCTACGGCGGGAATCGCAACGAGGAGTTTTGTCTGATGAGTACTAAAAAACCTGCCACAACCAAAAGCGCACTGGCCGGGACCGATACTCCGGACCGCGGAAACACCAATGCCAAGCTCGACAGCCTGGAGCAATTTCGCTCGGACGCCACTGAACAGGCCCTGCGCACCAACCAGGGCGTGAAAGTCTCGGACAACCAGAACACGTTGAAAGCCGGCGCCCGCGGGCCATCGTTGCTGGAAGATTTCATCATGCGTGAAAAGATCACGCATTTTGACCATGAACGCATTCCCGAGCGCATCGTCCACGCCCGCGGCACCGGTGCTCACGGCTACTTCCAGAGCTATGAAACCCATTCCGTGCTGACCAAGGCCGGGTTCCTACAAGACCCAAGCCAAAAAACCCCGGTCTTCGTCCGTTTCTCCACGGTGCAGGGCCCTCGTGGGTCGGGCGATACCGTGCGGGACGTACGAGGTTTCGCGGTGAAGTTTTTCACCGACGAAGGCAACTTCGACCTGGTGGGCAACAACATGCCGGTGTTTTTCATTCAGGATGCGATCAAGTTTCCTGACTTCGTGCACGCGGTGAAACCCGAGCCGCACAATGAGATGCCCACCGGCGGTTCAGCTCACGACACCTTTTGGGATTTTGTCTCTCTAGTACCGGAGTCGGCGCACATGGTGATCTGGGCCATGTCCGACCGGGCGATCCCGAAAAGCCTGCGCAGCATGCAAGGCTTCGGCGTGCACACCTTCCGCCTGATCAATGCCGAAGGTAAATCGCGCTTCGTCAAATTCCACTGGCGCCCCACTGCCGGGACCTGTTCGCTGGTGTGGGATGAAGCGCAGAAACTCGCCGGTAAAGACACGGATTACCACCGTCGCGATCTCTGGGAGTCGATCGAGATGGGCGACTACCCGGAATGGGAACTGGGCGTACAGATCATCGAGGAGGAAAACGAACATAAATTCGACTTCGACATCCTCGACCCGACCAAGCTGATCCCGGAAGAACTGGTGCCGATCACCCCGTTGGGCAAAATGACCCTCAACCGTAACCCCGACAACTTCTTCGCCGAAACCGAACAGGTCGCCTTCTGCCCTGGGCATATCGTGCCGGGGATCGACTTTTCCAACGATCCATTGCTGCAAGGTCGGTTGTTTTCCTACACCGATACGCAAATCAGCCGACTCGGTGGGCCGAACTTTCACGAGATCCCGATCAACCGCCCGGTGGCACCGTTCCACAATGGTCAACGGGACGCGTTGCATCGTTCCACCATCGACAAGGGCCGCGCGTCCTACGAGCCGAACTCCATTGATAGCGGTTGGCCGAAAGAAACACCGCCGGCAGCCCAGGATGGCGGTTTCGAAAGTTATCCAGAGCGCATCGACGCCAACAAGATCCGTCAGCGCAGCGAATCCTTCAGCGACCACTTCTCCCAGGCACGGCTGTTTTTCCACAGCATGAGCAAGCACGAGCAGGAGCACATCATCTCGGCTTACAGCTTCGAGTTGGGCAAGGTTGAGCGGGAGTTCATCCGCACGCGCCAAGTGAATGAGATTCTGGCCAACATTGATCTGGAACTGGCTAAACGCGTGGCGCAGAACCTGGGGTTGCCCGCGCCCAACGCCGGGACGGTCGAAGTACGCAAAACCTCACTGGATCACTCGCCGGCCCTGAGCCAGGCCAACTTGCTGCCGGCGGATATCAAAACCCGCAAAGTGGCAATCCTGGCAGCCAATGGCGTCGATGGTGCAGCGATTGATGCCATGAAGAAAGCGCTGAAGGCCGAAGGTGCGCACGCCAAACTGCTCGGCCCGACGTCTGCTCCTGTGACCACCGCCGATGGCAAAGCATTACCGGTCGATGCGTCAATGGAAGGCTTGCCTTCGGTGGCGTTCGATGCGGTGTTTGTGCCCGGTGGCGCGGCGTCGATCAAGGCGTTGAGCACTGACGGCGTGGCGCTGCATTACGTGCTGGAGGCGTACAAGCACTTGAAAGCGATTGCGCTGCAGGGCGAGGCCAAACAGTTGCTGGATGTGTTGAAGCTGGAGGCTGATGCGGGGTTGATTGTGGGTACGGATGTGAAGTTGATCAAACCGTTTTTTGCCGCGATCGGGCAGCATCGGGTGTGGGACAGGGAGCCGAAAGCCAAGGCGATTCCGGCCTAACGTTTTGTATCGATGGCAGGGACGCCTTCGTCGGAACGCCGCCCGGAGCCGGCTCGCGATGCTTTTAAGGTTTACGCGGGCTCAGAACCATCTGCGCAGGAACGTTGCGCAGAATCTGCTTCTCCAGATTCAGATCAAAATCCGAATCGAGCTTCTTCACGCGTTTGGTCAGCAACGTGGTCAACCAAGGGAAGTCCTGGGTGCGTGGCGCCTGAATACTCACATCACATTGGTAATTCACCACATCGGCGGCGATCGCATCCAGTTGACGACGAAGTTTGGTCATATCAGTCAGGTTCAACGCAACCGTGGTGCTTTCAGCCGTCGGATCAATGACTTTGGCCTGTGGCTTGGCTTCGGCAGCCATGAGCGCAGCTTCGGCTCTATCCAGCTCGGCTTTACGGGCATTGACGATGGCGTTGTTGACCCCTCCGGTCAGCGCCGGAGCCTTGGGCATCAACGCCCGGGCCCGGGCCAGCGCCGTCGCGGCAGCATTCACATCACCTTTTTGCAGCACGATCTGACTGCGGCGCAGATAGGCTTCGGCCAGTTGCCGCTGGTATTGCTCAAGGGATTGATCGTTGGGCGACTCAGCCTGCAAGGCAGCGAGTTGATCTTCGGCAGTCGCCAGCTCACTGCTGGCGAGGCTTTGTTCCAGCTGTGCGATGGCCGTGGCCCGTGCACCGGTAGCCTCGGTGGCCGCCGGTGGCGTGCTTTGGCAAGCGCCCAGTAGCAGCGAAAATGCGACAAGGAGCAGATAACGGGAGGCGAACGGCTTCATTCCTGCGACTCTCTATTTGCGCAAAAAACGAGCAAGTCTACACCCCTCGACGGGGCAGGACAAAACTCAGCAGAAACAGTGCGGCGGCCGTCACAACAATCGATGGGCCCGCCGGGGTGTCCTTGAACCACGACAGCGCCAGCCCGCCACAGACCGCGAGCATACCCAGCAGGCTCGCGCCCAGTGCCATCTGCTCCGGTGACCGGGCGTGACGTTGTGCCGCAGCCGCCGGGATAATCAGCAAGGACGTAATCAGCAACACACCGACGATTTTCATCGCCACAGCGATCACCACGGCAATCAACAACATCAGGGTCAGGCGCAACGCCGCCACCGGCAGACCTTCAACCCTGGCCAGTTCTTCATGCACCGTGATTGCCAGCAATGGCCGCCACAACGTCACCAGCAAGGCTAGAACAGCCGCGCTGCCGCCGAGTATCCAGGCCAGATCGGTCGGGCTGATCGCCAGCAAGTCGCCGAACAGATAAGCCATCAGGTCGATCCGCACTTCGTGCATGAAGCTTAGTACGACCAAGCCCAAAGAGAGCGTGCTCGGTGCGAGAATTCCCAAAAGCGTGTCGGACGCCAGCGGTTGGCGCTGTTGCAAGGTCACCAGCAACACCGCCAACAGCAGGCAGCCTACGGTGACCGCAACGGTCGGGCTGACATCCAGCAGAAAACCCAGCGCCACGCCGAGCAGCGCGGCATGGGAAAGGGTGTCGCCGAAATAGGCCATGCGCCGCCAGACCACGAACGAACCCAACGGGCCCGCGACCAATGCCAGGGCCAGACCTGCAAGCAGGGCGTAGAGCAGAAAATCAGCCATGCTTGCAGCTATCTCCGTGAACGTGGGTAGGGGCCGACGGGCCGGCGCTGACCACCGAGCCATGCAGGTCATGGGCGTGGTCGTGATGGTGGTGATAAATCGCCAGGCTTTGTGCGTTCTTTCCGAACAGCTCGACGAAAGCCGGATCACTGCTGACCTGCTCGGGATGCCCGGAGCAGCAAACGTGACGGTTGAGGCAGACCACCTGGTCGGTGGTGCTCATCACCAGGTGCAGGTCGTGGGACACCATCAACACGCCGCAACCGTGGCGGTCGCGCAATCGTGTGATCAGGCTGTAGAGCTCGGCCTGACCGGCAACGTCGACGCCTTGAACAGGTTCGTCGAGCACCAGCAATTCCGGCTCACGCAGCAATGCCCGGGCCAGCAGCACCCGCTGCATTTCGCCACCTGAAACATTTTGCACCGGGCTGTCGATCACCTGTTCGGCGCCGACTTCCTTGAGTGCCGCCAAGGCCATGGCGCGGTCCACGCCCGGCACCAGACGCAAGAAGCGCAGCACCGACAGCGGCAGCGTCGGATCGACGTGAAGTTTTTGTGGCATGTAACCGACCCGCAGCTTCGGCTTGCGCCACACGCTGCCGCTGTCCGGTTTCAACAGACCGAGTACCGCGCGCACCAGCGTGGTCTTGCCGGCGCCGTTAGGGCCGATCAGGGTGACGATCTGCCCGGGCTCGACGCTCAGCTCGATGTTATCCAGCACGTTTTGCCCGGCAAAGGTGACGGCAACCTGCTCGAGGCGGATCAGCGCGTTGCTCATCAAACCCCCTGGCAACCTGAGCAGAGGCCGACCACTTCAACGGTCTGGCCTTCGACGACAAATCCGACATCCTTGGCGCTGCCGATGATCGCGTCGCTGATGGATTTCTGTTCGAGCTCGATGGCGGCGTGGCATTCGCGGCAAATCAGGAACTGGCCCTGGTGGGCATGTTCCGGGTGATTGCAGCCGACGAAGGCGTTCAGCGAGGAGATGCGGTGTACGAGGCCGTTTTCCAGCAGGAAATCCAGTGCGCGGTACACGGTCGGCGGCGCCGCGCGGCGGCCGTCCTGCTCGCTGAGCACCGCGAGAATGTCATAGGCACCCAACGGTTTGTGGCTTTGCCATACCAGTTCCAGCACCCGCCGGCGCAAGGCGGTCAGGCGCAGGCCTTGACGTGCGCACAGAACATCGGCCTCAGACAATGCGCTATGGACGCAATGAGAGTGGTCGTGGGGACGGCTGGCAATCGGTGTTTTAGGCATGAGCGGCGACGAGTTTTGTGAGAGACGTTATTATGTTACCCGTTCTCGCCTCTTCGAGTGATCATCGTGTCCCGACTTTTTTCTATCTTTGTCGCATTTGTCGCCAGTTTTCTGCTGATGGGTTCTGCTCACGCCGAAGTCAAAGTTCTCACCAGTATCAAGCCTCTACAGCTGATCGCCGCGGCGGTGCAGGACGGTGTAGCGATTCCGGAAGTCTTGCTGCCGCCCGGCGCCTCGCCTCATAACTATGCCTTGCGCCCATCCGACGTACGGAAGGTGCAATCGGTGGATCTGGTTTACTGGATCGGTCCGGGCATGGAAGGTTTCCTGCCACGCGTGCTGAACGGTCGTACGCTGCCCAGCGTCGCCGTGCAGGATTTGCCGGGCCTGAAACTGCGACATTTCGCAGAAGATAGCCACTCCCACGCTGAAGAAGTCGACGAACATGATCACGACCACCGTCCCGGCAGCCTGGACGCGCACTTGTGGCTTTCGCCGGTCAACGCCCGTGTCATCGCCACAAAAATGGCTGCTGACTTGAGTGCAGCCGATCCGACCCATGCCGCACGTTATCAGAGCAACCTCAAGGCGTTCGATGAGCGCCTGGATGCAATGGATCTTCGCTTGAAAGCGCGTCTGGCCGGCATCGCGGGCAAACCGTACTTCGTATTCCATGAGGCCTTCGACTACTTTGAAGACGCCTATGGCCTCAAGCACGCCGGCGTATTCAGCGTCGCCGCCGAGGTCCAGCCCGGCGCCCAGCACGTCGCGGCGATGCGCACTCGATTGCAGGAAGTCGGCAAAACCTGCGTGTTCAGCGAACCGCCGCTGCGTCCGCGCCTGGCGGAAACCCTGGTAGCGGGCCTGCCGGTGAAGCTGGCGGAACTGGACGCGCTGGGCGGGTACACGCCGGCGACCGCTCAGGGGTATGAGCAGGTGCTGGAGAAATTGGGCAATGATTTGGCGGGGTGCCTGGAGTCGTTGTAAGCCCATAAAAAAGATCGTCCGAACGCGGCCCGAAGGTTCGGGCCGCGTTCGGACGATCTTTTGACTTTAAAGCGCGAAAGGCAAATGAGTACTGACGTGCTGCCGCTGCGCCAAACGCTGCTGAAACTCCATCGGATCGTGAATCAGCACGTCTTGCCCGGCAAACGACTCGGCGGCGATCAACCGCGACAACCAGAACCGCACACACGCTACCCGCAGCATGGTCGGCCACAACTCCGCCTCGGCCGCCGTGAACGGTCGCAACGCTGCATAAGCACCAAGCAACGCCCTCGCCCGCGGCCCGTCGATCAACCCGCTCCCGTCCGAACACCAGTCATTCAAGGCGATCGCCACGTCGTAGAGCATTGGCCCCGAACAGGCGTTGTAGAAGTCGATCAACCCGGTCAGGTGAGTGCCTTCGAACATCGCGTTATCGCGGAACAGGTCAGCGTGGATGTTGGCTCGCGGCAGCGCCAGAATTTTCGTCTTCTGCTGTGAGATTTCGTCCAGCGCCCGTTGCAGCAAATCGCTCTGCTCGGCATTCAGGTGCGAAAGCAACTGCGTGCCCTCTTCCAGCATCCAGTCCAGGCCGCGATCGGTCTTGCGCTTGATCATGTTGGCCTGGGTCGCCAAATGCAGATGGCCGAGCAACTCGCCCACCTGAGCGCAATGCTGCGCATTGGCTTCCTTGATGTGCTTGCCGGCCAGGCGTGGCTGCAACAGCGCAGGTTTGCCGGCCAGTTCGCGCAAGGCGACGCCATCGGTGGTGCGCAAGGCATAAGGCACGGGCAGGTCGGCGTCATGCAGCACGTCGAGCAGTTCTATGAAGAACGGCATTTCCTGAACGGGACCACGCTCAACCAGGGTCAGGACAAATTCGCCCTGCTCCAGGCTGATGAAGAAATTGGTGTTTTCGCTACCAGCGGCAATCCCCTGGAAATCAAGCAGGCGGCCGAGCCCGTAAGGGGCAAGAAAGGTTTCCAGCTCGGGCCGAGCCAGCGGGGTGAACACAGACATGTTTGAACTGCCAGTACGGGCGCCGCTGCTTGAGCCAGCGCCGATTGAAATTAAGAACCTACTTCCACTCAAAAATCTTCCACGACGGAATCAGCATATCCGGCTGATCCGAGCGGATGTAGTTTGCATCGGTCCCATCCGCGCGCACCAGAAAATACGGCGGAGCGCCCTTCGGTGTGACCTTGATGGCATACAGGAAACCGTTTTGACGGTACTCCTGGATGGTTTTATCCCCTTCCGTGCGGATAGTGACTTCCGGCTCCGGTGTCGGTGCATCGTCCGCCGCCATGACGGCCAACGGAACGGATGCAAACAACCCAGCCAGCAACAGGCGATTTAGTGTGCGCATGATAACCTTGTCCCTTTGTCGTCAACGGTCCCGCTATTCTAGCGCCGGACCCGCCGAAAAGGTTGATCCTGCTCATGAGCCAAGCCCCCCTCGTCCTGGTGGACGGTTCTTCTTACCTGTACCGCGCCTTTCACGCCCTCCCGCCGCTGACCACTTCCAAAGGTTTGCCGACCGGTGCGGTCAAAGGCGTGCTGAACATGCTCAAGAGTCTGCGCAAGCAGTACCCGGACAGTCCGTTCGCCGTGGTGTTCGACGCCAAGGGTGGGACATTTCGCGATGACATGTACGCCGAATACAAGGCCAACCGTCCGAGCATGCCCGACGACATGCGTGTTCAGATCGAGCCGCTGCACCAGAGCGTGATCGCCTTGGGCTTCCCGCTCCTTTGCGTCGAAGGCGTCGAAGCCGATGACGTGATCGGCACCCTTGCCCGCAGCAGCGCGGCGGCCGACCGCCCGGTGGTGATTTCCACCGGCGACAAGGACATGGCGCAGCTGGTCGACGGCCACATTACCTTGGTCAATACCATGACCGGTAGTGCGCTGGACGTGGAGGGCGTGAAGGAGAAATTCGGCGTCGCTCCCGAGCAGATCATCGATTACCTGGCACTTATGGGCGATTCTTCCGACAACATTCCGGGCGTTCCGGGTATTGGTCCGAAGACCGCTTCCGGCCTGTTGGTGGGCGTGAACGGCGGCCTGACCGAGCTCTATGCGCAACTCGACATCGTCCCGACCCTGCCGATTCGCGGGGCCAAAACCCTGCCGGCCAAGCTCGAAGAGCACAAGGAGATGGCGTTTCTCTCCTATCAATTGGCAACCATCAAGATCGACGTGCCGCTGGATATCGGCCTCGACGACCTGCAAATGGGCAACCCGGATCACGACAAACTCGCCGAGCTCTATACCCTGCTGGAGTTCAAGAGCTGGTTCGAAGAGAACCAGCGCGACGCCAAGCGTTCCGGCCTGGAAGTCGCCGCTCCGGTGGCTGAAGAAGCGGCCGTCGATACCGAACTCAAGTACACAACGATCCTCACCCAGGCTGATTTCGACCTGTGGCTGAAGAAGCTCAACGATGCCAAGCTGATTGCCTTCGATACCGAAACTACCGGCATCGATGCGCAGCAGGCGCAACTGGTGGGCCTGTCTTTCGCTGTACAAGCCAACGAAGCGGCCTACATCCCGCTGACCCATTCCTACATGGGCGTGCCGGATCAGCTCGATCGCGACACCGCGCTTCGCGCGCTGAAGCCGATCCTGGAAGACCCGAGCAAACTCAAGGTTGGCCAGCACGCCAAGTTCGACATGAACATTCTGGCCAACTGTGCCATCGGTGGCGATCAGAGCTGCGGCATCACCGTGCAAGGCATCGCCTTCGACACGATGCTCGAATCCTACGTGCTGGACTCCACCGCGACCCGCCACGACATGGACAGCCTGGCGCTCAAGTACCTGAATCACACCACCACCAGTTTTCAGGACATCGCCGGCAAAGGCGCCAAACAGCTGACGTTCGATCAGATTTCGCTGGAACTGGCCGGGCCTTACGCCGCCGAAGACGCCGACGTGACGCTGCGCCTGCATCAAACCCTGCTGGAAAAACTCAACGCCATCCCAAGCTTGAGCAAGGTTCTGAGCGAAATCGAAATGCCGTTGGTGCCGGTGCTGGCACGAATCGAACGCCAAGGCGCGCTGGTCGATGCCAACTTGCTGGGCATTCAGAGCGTTGAACTGGGCGAGAAAATGGTCGCCCTCGAGCGTGAGGCGTTCGCCATCGCCGGGGAAGAATTCAACCTCGGCTCACCGAAGCAATTGGGCGTGATCCTGTACGAAAAGCTCGGCCTGCCAATCCTCAGCAAAACCGCCAAGGGCCAGGCGTCCACCGCCGAAGCCGTGCTGGCGGAACTGGCCGAACAGGATTTCCCGCTGCCCAAAGTGCTGATGCAGTACCGCTCGATGAGCAAGCTGAAAAGCACCTACACCGATCGCCTGCCAGAGCAGATCAATCCGCGCACCGGACGGATTCACACCTCTTACCACCAAGCCGTAGCGGCAACCGGACGTTTGTCGTCCAGCGATCCAAACCTGCAGAACATTCCTATCCGCACCGCCGAAGGGCGCCGGATTCGTCAGGCGTTCGTCGCACCCAAAGGCTACAAGCTGCTGGCAGCGGACTATTCGCAAATCGAACTGCGAATCATGGCTCACCTGGCCAAGGACGAAGGTTTGCTGCACGCGTTCCGCAATGACCTGGACGTGCACAAAGCCACCGCCGCCGAAGTTTTCGGGGTTGAACTGGCAGACGTCACCACCGACCAACGGCGCAGCGCAAAGGCGATCAACTTCGGTTTGATCTACGGAATGAGCGCGTTCGGCCTGGCCAAGCAGATTGGTGTTGATCGCAAGCAATCCCAGGCCTACATCGACCGTTACTTCGCCCGTTACCCAGGCGTGCTCGAGTACATGGAGCGCACCCGCGCCCAGGCCGCCGAACAAGGTTTCGTCGAAACCATCTTTGGTCGTCGCTTGTACCTGCCGGAAATCAACGCGAAAAACCCAGCCCTGCGCAAAGGTGCCGAACGCACAGCGATCAACGCCCCGATGCAAGGCACCGCGGCGGACATCATCAAGAAAGCCATGATTGCCGTGGATAGCTGGCTGACAGCGTCAGGCCTCGACGCCAAAGTCATCCTGCAGGTGCACGATGAATTGGTTCTGGAAGTGCGTGAAGATTTGGTCGACCAGGTCCGTGATGAAATTCGCATGCACATGAGCGACGCAGCGAAGCTTGATGTGCCGCTGTTGGTCGAGGTTGGTGTAGGAAATAACTGGGATGAGGCTCACTGAGCCGTGTGAAAAGGAGTTTTCCGCTGCGGCATAGTGCCGCGGCAGAAAGATCGAAGGGCTCTTAGTTCGGAAAATTCGAGGGGCTATTCCAAAGGCTTTTTAAAAAATTATGAACTAATCTCCTGAATCGCCACTCAGATTTACTGAATGGGTGGTGAAGCCCTTCGATGCTCCTAATGTTGTGTTAAGTGTTGGCAGATATCTGGACCCCGCCCTAACGGTCCGGAACTTGAACCCCGGAACTTCCCCCTCCCCATAAGAAGTCCGGGGTTTTTTTTGCCCGCGGTTTTTGTAAATGAGCTTACTCCGCGAGCTCGGCGCCCTTGTCCGCCAGTTCCATCCAGCCCGCCAGTACAGTGTAGGCGTCTTCCAGGCCCATGCGTTTTGGCGCCGAGAACAGCTGGATGCTGATCGCATCACCCCAACCCTTGCGGATGTCTGCCTGAACCTTGAGCAGGACGTTTTTCGCCGCGCCGTAGGTCAGCTTGTCGGCTTTGGTCAGCAAAATGTGCATCGGCATGCCGCTGGCGACAGCCCAGTCGAGCATCAACAGGTCGAAGTCGGTCATTGGATGACGGATGTCCATCATCAAGATCAGCCCCTTCAAACTCTCACGACCACCCAGATAGGCTTCCAGGTGACGCTGCCAGTGCAGCTTCAACGGGATAGGCACTTTCGCGTAACCGTACCCCGGCAGGTCGACCAGACGACGATCATCGTCTAGCTTGAAGAAGTTCAAGAGCTGCGTGCGACCCGGAGTTTTCGAGGTCCGCGCAAGGCTGGCGTGCGTCAAGGTGTTCAGCGCACTGGACTTGCCGGCGTTGGAACGCCCGGCGAAGGCCACTTCAAAGCCTTCGTCGTCGGGACATTGGTCGACTTTGGCAGCGCTGAGCATGAAGGTGGACTGTTGGCACAGGCCGAGGATGGGGTTCTTGAGTTGCATGGGATTTCCGATGTGGGCGGCGCCGGGAATGGACGCGGCGAGCAGTGTCGTTTCCGTTTCAGTGACGCCAGTATATAATGCCGCAGATTTTGTGTGCGCTTTGTCCCAGCGTAGGATGAAGTTCACGAGAGCGATTGACCTTGATTGCGCACTAGAACGCAGAACGCTCTCAACCCTGAAAAGGTCGTTTTATGACGAAATGGCTGCTAGCTGCCGGTGTCTTGATGCCGCTTTACAGCGCTCAGGCTACACAGGATCCGGAAGCTGTGTACAACCGTGTTTGTGGTGCCTGTCATTCCGGCCAACTACCCATGGCGCCCCAAAAGGGCGATCAGGAAGCTTGGGCGCCTAGGTTGGCGAAAGGTATGGAGACGCTGGTGCAACACGTGACCCAGGGTTTCAAGGCGATGCCGCCGCGTGGTTTGTGCATGGACTGCAGTGCCGAGGATTACCAAGCAATCATCCAGTGGATGAGCGAGTGATCCCGGTCCATAACTCTTTAACCCTTAGCCGTAGTTGGATTAGCTGATGAACAAATTGATCGTGAGTCTGCTGTTGACCGTGGGGATCTCCGGCATTGCCCATGCTGCAGGTGATGCGACTGCTGGTCAGGCGAAAGCCGCAGTATGTGGCGCCTGTCATGGCCCGGATGGCAACAGTATGGCGCCTAACTTTCCGAAACTGGCAGGCCAGGGCGAGCGTTATCTGAACAAGCAGCTACACGACATCAAGTCCGGCAAACGCACGGTACTGGAAATGACCGGCCTGCTGACCAACCTGAGCGATCAGGACCTGGCCGATATCGCCGCCTACTTCGCCAGCCAGAAAGGCAGCGTTGGCGCCGCCGACCCGAAAGTCGTTTCTCGCGGTGAAGCACTGTTCCGCGGCGGCGATCTGGCCAAGGGCCTGCCAGCCTGTACCGGTTGCCACTCGCCAAATGGTGCGGGTAACGCAGCTGCCGGCTTCCCACACCTGGGCGGCCAGCACGCTCAATACATCGCCAAGCAACTGACCGACTTCCGCAAGGAAGAAGCCGGCCGCACCAACGATGGCGACACCAAGCCGATGCAGAGCATCTCCAAAAAGCTGAGCGACGAAGATATCGCAGCGGTGTCCAGCTATATTCAGGGCCTGCACTAAGACCGACGAATCGGGGGTTGCGCGAGGTGTACATCTCCCGCAACGTTAACGCTCTATTAATCCGTCGCAGCAAGTATAAAAAGGGTGGCTTAGGCCGCCCTTTTTTGTGGCCGCTGCCGTTACACTACAGAACTCAAGCCCGCCAGGACCTGTCTGAAAACAGGTCGCGCGAGGCGACCCAAATTGTCCAGGAGTAAAGCATGCGTAATCTGATCATCAGCGCCGCACTCGTCGCTGCCAGCCTGTTCGGCATGACCGCCCAAGCTGCTGAAGCACCCGCAGCGCCTTATGTCGAACTGACCAATCCCGTCCCGGTAGCCGTGCCTGGCAAGATCGAAGTGGTGGAGCTGTTCTGGTACGGCTGCCCGCACTGCTACGCTTTCGAACCCGTGATCAATCCATGGGTTGCGAAACTGCCTTCCGACGTGAACTTCGTCCGCATCCCGGCCATGTTCGGCGGCCCGTGGAACGCACACGGCCAGATGTTCCTGACCCTTGAAGCCATGGGCGTCGAAAACAAGGTTCACGCTGCGGTGTTCAACGCCATTCAGAAAGAACACAAGAAGCTGGTCGACAAGAATGAAATGGCGGATTTCCTGGCCACTCAGGGCGTAGACAAAGACAAGTTCCTGGCCACCTTCGACTCCTTCGCCATCAAGGGCCAGATCGTCAAGGCCACTGACCTGGCCAAAAAGTATGAAATCTCCGGCGTTCCGACCATGATCGTCAACGGCAAGTATCGCTTCGACGTGGGCTCTGCCGGCGGCGCCGAGCAAGCATTGCAACTGGCCGACAAGCTGATCGACAAAGAGCGAGCGGCTAGCAAGGCTGCTGCCAACTAAGCGCGGCGACTGCCATGCGCCGCTGGGGCACTGAACGCGTCGTTGGCCTGCATGATCCGCGGGTCAACGAGCATCATCTGGAATCGACGGGCCTGCCTGCGGACAGCCGTCTGCGTCTGCTCAGTTTCAATATCCAGGTCGGCATCAGTACCGAGCGTTATCACCACTACCTGACCCGAGGCTGGCAGCATCTGTTGCCGCACACCGGGCGTGCCGACAATCTGCAAAAGATCGGCAATTTGCTGGGCGACTTCGATCTGGTCGCTTTGCAGGAAGCCGATGGCGGCAGCTTGCGATCAGGCTACGTCAACCAGGTCGAACACCTGGCCCAGCTCGGCGCATTCCCCTACTGGTATCAACAACTCAATCGCAATCTCGGACGCCTCGGCCAGCACAGCAATGGTGTGCTCAGCCGCCTGCGCCCGTGGGCGATTGAAGATCATCCACTACCGGGGCCCAAGGGTCGCGGGGCAATTCTGGTGCGCTTTGGCGAAGGTCCTGAGGCGCTGGTGGTGGTCATGATGCACCTGGCACTGGGCGCTCGCGCCCGCAGCATGCAACTGGCTTACATCCGCGAGCTGATTGGCGGCTATAAACATCAGGTGCTGATGGGCGACATGAATACCCATGCCAGTGACTTGCTGCAAAATTCCCCTTTGCGCGACCTCGGCCTGCTCGCGCCGCAACTGGAAGCGACGTTCCCTAGCTGGCGCCCGCAGCGATGTCTGGACCATATTCTGCTGAGCCCCACCCTGACCCTTGAAAAGGTCGAGGTGCTGGCACAACCCATTTCCGATCACCTGCCGGTCGCGGTAGAGATTCGTCTGCCGGGTTCGCTCACGGCCGATGCATTGCCCGCGTTGAGTCCTGCCCCTCGCGGATCCCATGAATGAGCGACGAAGCACAACGCTGGAAAGAAAAATACCTCAAAAGCATCGAACAACAGGAAAAGCTCGAACGTCGATGGGACGCCCGACTCGACCTGCTGCGTCGTGGTCTGGTACGCAGCACGCTGGCAGCCGAGGGTACCGACCGCGTCGTTGACCAATGCATGAAGGAAATGCGTGAAGTCGTGCGCACCGACGACATGGACGCCGGCCTGGCTGCCCTGCTTCCGCGGCTGGAAAAAGCCGTACTCGACTCCGAACAACGCCGGGAAACCCGGGTCAACCAGACCAGCGCGGCATTGACCGCGCTGGTCTCGCAACTGCAAACATTACCGCTGCCCCGGGAAGTAAGCCGGCCGCTGAAAAACTTCGCCAAGCAGCTGGATGCAAGAGTCGGGCAGGCGCGCGAGATTCCGTTGCTGCTCAGCGAACTGAGCGGTCTGCAAGCCAAAGCTCTGTATCAGCTTGAAAGCCCGGCAGAACCCGGCCGCCCGGGTTTGCTGCAGCGACTGTTCGGTAGCCGTGAAGCGGGTGAAACGGCATCACAGGTCACCCCCGCCGCCGTCCCGATGCCCATCCCGCAACATGCCAAAGCAGTTGCTGTGCCTCATACCGAAACACCACAGGTAGCTGTCGATCTCGCACCAGAGGTCGATAAACCGCAAGGGGCGGTTGCACAAGTCGCCGCTGCCGCCGCACTCGAGCCACTGGCGATCGAGTCTCTGCCAGCGCCTTCTCCTGCGGTCGTAGCGTTTGTCCCGCCGGTGCTTGAGTCGGAGCAAGCACGACCCCAGACTCCAGATACACAACCGCAATCGCCACCGGACATTGAACATCCAGAAGAATCGGCGCCATTGATCATCGAGCCAACCACCCAGGCTCTCCCGGCAATCAATCCCGACGAACTAACCCCGGTGGTCTATCTCGACAGCCTGCCGTTGCCCCCGGCCATGGCCGAGGTGTTGGCCGCCGTAGACACTGAACAATCCGAGCAGGATGTTCTCTACGCCCTGCCGGACTCACCCGAGCCGTCCTACAGCTCGGTGGCCAAGCATATCGAAGACACGCTCCTGGGCCTGCTCGACGACCTGACGCTGCCCGAGCGTCATCGTCCGCAAGCCGAAGCGATGCGTGATCGCCTGCAAAACGGTTTGAATTGGTACGAACTGCTGCCAATCCTCGACGATCTGGCAACCTTGATGCTGGCAATCACCGACAGTGGCCAGCATGAATTCGAAGTCTACTTGCAACAGCTAAACGAACGCCTCGAGTCGTTCCAAAGCAACTTGCAAGCCGCCAGTGAAGGCCATGCCGACAACCGTTCCGCCGCACGCGAGATGGACACGCAGATCCGCGAGCAGGTCGACGGCTTGCAGAGCAGCATGCAGGAAGCAGCCAACCTGGACGACCTCAAGCACGTGCTGGAAAACCATCTGGAAGGCCTGCTCGGCACCATGGACCAGCACCAGAAGCAGCGTGACGAGCGTGAGCAGGAAGTCGCGGTCCGCCTCCATGCTCTGGCCGAACGCGTTGCGCACATGGAGCAGGAAGCCCTGGGCTACCGCGAGCATCTCGAAGAGCAGCGGCAGAAAGCCTTGATCGACCCACTGACCGGGCTGCCTAACCGGGCAGCCTGGAGCGAACGGCTGGATCACGAAATAAACCAATGGCAGCAACACGGCAACACCCTGTTGCTGGCAATGCTCGACCTCGACCATTTCAAACGCATTAACGATAACTATGGTCACCTGGCGGGCGACAAAGTACTGAAAATCATCGCCAGCGTGCTACACAAGCGCCTGCGTGGGACGGATTTCATTGCCCGGTTCGGCGGTGAGGAGTTTGTCCTGTTGATGCCAGACACAGTGCCAGCTGCTGGTGCGAAACTGCTGGAAAAGCTGCGCGCCTCGATCGAAGCCTGCCCTTTCCACTTCAAGGGTGAGCCGGTAACCATCACCATTTCCATGGGCCTGACCGCATTCAAGCCCGGCGAACATAGCGATCTGGTCCTTAAAAGAGCCGATCAGGCTCTATATCGCGCGAAACATGCCGGCCGTAACCAAGTGGTACTGGGCTGACGGTCAATTGTTCCATTTTGTTTAAAACATCGCGTCGGCCTTCTGCGCGCAAGACAGTACGTTACACTGTTGCATTACTGTCTTGCGTGTATTGCCTTCTGCCATGAAATATCTATCTCTCATCGTGTCGCTGATTCTGTTGGCCGGTTGTGCCAGCGGCCCCCGGTTCGACACCCGTCACCCTTCAGCCAATTACGACAGCCGCATACAGTTCGTGGTGGTGCACTACACCAACGCTTCACTGGAACGCTCGCTGCAACTGCTGACCCACGGCGACGTCAGCAGCCACTATCTGATTGGCGACGACAAGGGCGCCACCATCTACAAGCTGATGGATGAAAACCTCCGAGCCTGGCACGCCGGGGAAAGCGAATGGCAGGGCCGGACCTGGTTGAACTCCAGCTCCATCGGTATCGAAATCGTCAATCCGGGTTTTAAAGACACCCCTACCGGGCGCCTTTGGTACCCCTACAGCGAAGACCAGGTCCAGTCCCTGATCGTCCTGCTCAAGGACATCAGCAAGCGTTACGCCATCAATCCCCGCAGCATCATCGGCCACAGCGACATCGCCCCGCTGCGCAAGCTTGATCCGGGGCCGCTGTTCCCTTGGAAACGTCTGGCTGCCGAAGGCCTGGGAATCTGGCCGAACGAGCAGGCCGTAACGCGTCAACAAGCACAGTTCGAAGTACAACTGCCAACCATCAGCTGGTTTCAGGCACAGCTGGCCCGCGCGGGTTATCCCACGCCGCAAACCGGCGAACTGGATGTTGCGACACGTCATGTGATTGCGGCCTTCCAGATGCATTTCCGACCGTCACGTTTCGACGGCACCCCGGATGCGCAAACCGCGGCGCTTCTACAAGTCTTGAACCAGACAAAATAATGACGCCCGCCCGACGGTCAGGGCTTTTTTCCAATCAGCAGCTATAACTCATTGGTAATTCTTCGGATATTCCCTATGCCTGCTGCTCGAGAGACGCTACGTAGTTGGTTCTTTCGCCCTTGGTTTTTGGCGATACTGGCTGCTGCCTTGAGCGCGACACTCCTGATGGCCGGCAGCATGTTCGTGGCCATGCATCAAGTCGAGCAGAGCGAAAGTGAAGAAATGAATGCCCAGGGCGAGCGCTTCCTTGCTCGCCTGGAGCAACTTTTCGGGCAACTGCGTGAAAGCCTCGACGACCTGGAATCCCAGCCGTTACGCGGCTGCGATGACGAAATGATCGCGACCTTGCAACAGGTCAGCTTCAATTACCGTTTCGTTTACGAAGCCGCTTATATGGACGCCTCGCGGATCTGTTCCAACCGCCCCCGCCAGGAAGGGCTGTCGATGATAAGGCCGCCAGACATCAAGGGGCCGACCTACAGTTACTGGCTGAACACCACCACCGAACCTGATGAAAACCGTGCCGCGCTGATGCTCGGACGCGGAAATTTTCGTGTCGCGACGTCTCGCGGGCATTTGACCGACATGGTCGACTTGCCACCGGGAAGCAGCCTGCTGGTGGTGCTCGACCACGGTACGCGCGCGATTCCGGTGCTGGGTGTCTTGCAGGTCTGGCCACCAACCGAACCCTGGCCCCCGAAAAGCCTCGACGCGCTACAAGTGACGCATACCCGCTTGATTTACCGCATGCCCACCAACAATCCGGAATACCAATTGGTGCTGATCAGCCCGCGCACCGGGATGCATGTGCCCGCAGTCTGGTGGTGGTTGCTGCCGGCCAGCCTGGCACTCGCCATGTGCGTGGGCTTTCTGGTGCTTCTGCTGGTGCGCCAGCGACAGTCGCTGGACGCCGAACTGAGTGGCGCCATACGACGAGGCGAATTGCAGGTGCTGTATCAACCGATCTTCGACCTCGACAGCCGCAACTGTGTCGGGGCAGAAGCCTTGCTGCGCTGGCGAAGACCGGACGGCACCCTGACCAGCCCCGACCTGTTTATTCCGATGGCGGAGAACACCGGCCAGATCCGCCAGATGACCGACTTCGTCCTGCAACGCCTGCTTGAGCAGCTGGGTCAATTGTTGCGGGCCAATCCGCAACTGTACATATCGGTCAACCTGGCGGCCTGCGACGTCATGGTGCCGCGTATCGGTCAGGTAATGGCGCGACTGCTGACCTTGCACCGCGTCGCGGCAAAACAAATTGCCTTTGAGGTCACCGAGCGGGGATTGATCGATGTCGTGGTAGCCCGAGAAAACCTGCAAGCCTTGCGGGACGTCGGGCATCAAGTGCTGATCGATGACTTTGGCACCGGCTATTGCAGCCTCGCCTATCTGCAAACCCTGCCAGTCGATTGCCTGAAAATAGACAAGGCGTTTATCGATGCGTTGGGGCATGACGCTGCAAGTAGCGGTGTCGCCCCGCACATCATTCACATGGCTCAGGCCCTGCAACTCAAGGTAATTGCCGAGGGCATCGAACTCGAATCCCAGGCGGCGCTACTGAGCAGTGAAGGCGTGAAGTTCGGTCAGGGTTGGCTATTCGCCCATGCGTTGAGTGCGGTGCAGTTCACCGAGCTGATAACCCGTGGCCGCCGATTGGCCGCCCGACGTCTCGATGACGAAGCCTGAAGCGGCTGCGGCTTAAACTGACAGCGCCATATAAAACTGAGTCCCCTGCCCTGGCCGCGAATAAACACCCATCCGGCCGCCGTGCAACTGCACGATTTCCTTGCACAATGCCAGACCGAGCCCGGCACCGCCCTTTTTGCGACCCACCTGTACAAAGGGTTCGAAAATCCGCCCCTGCTGGCCATAGGCAATGCCTTCACCGTTGTCCTCGACGCTGACAATCACTCGATCCCCATGGCGTCGAGCCTGCAAACGTATTTGCCCGCCGGAAGTGGTGTGGCGCAACGCGTTGTCGATCAGGTTATCGAGCACCCGGTCGAGCTGCGGCTGATCGGCCTGCAATCGCGGTAATGGCCCTTGCACTTCCACTAGCAGGTCGATGCCCTGCTCTTTTGCAGGGCCGGCAAAACGTGCCCGGGCCAGCTCCAGCAAATCCTCGATGGAGCACGGCGCCAACGTGAGCTTCTGCAATCCGTTCTGGTAGCGGGAGAAGTTCAGCAGGTCGTTGATCAACTGCATCAAGCGCTGCATCTCTTCATTCACGGTGTCCAGCAGATCAGCTTCACGCGAGTCCTTGGCAAAGTGCGCGCGCTCGCGGAACAGGCCGAACGCCATGTGCATCCCGGTGACCGGCGTTCGCAATTCATGGGAGGCGCGCAGGACGAACTCGCTGCGCACCCGCTCAAACGCCCGCTGTTCGGTGACATCATGCAGCACCATCACGGCGCCCAGAATATGCCCCTGTGTATGGCTGACTGGCGTCAGACTAAAGGTCAGCAACCGCGACTCACCGTCGACCTCGATACTCAGGTCCTCAGGCGCCCGCTCAAGGGTGCCGCCGCGCAGCACCAGTTGCAGCTGATCATCGAGTTCGGGACGCTCAAGCGCCTTACCCAGTCCTTGACCGAGACGATCGCTGTCCCAACCCAACTGACGCTGCGCCACTGGGTTGAGGTGTTCCAAACGGCCATCGCGATCGATCATCAGCAACCCATCGTCGATGCTGTCGAGCACGGCCTGCAAACGCTGCTGGCCTGCGAGCAGCTCATCGACATTGGTGGCCTGATGCTCGCGCAGGGCCTCGGCCATGATCCCGAAGCGCTTGGTCAGCTGGTTCATTTCCACGGCCGAGGAAATCGGCAGCGTCACTTCGAAATTGCCTTTGCCGATGTTGTCCGCCGCTTGGGCCAAGGCCTCGATCGGTGCACCAAAACGTTGAGCAATAGCGTGGGCAGTGACGAAACCGATGATCAGCACCGCCAACCCCACCAACCCGAGCAGGCCGGCAACCAGCAGCGCCCTCTCCCGAGCCTGGCGCTCGGTGGCATTGATGTTATCCAGCGCACGCTGTTGCTCGACGATCAAACCATTGCGCAGCGCATTGAATTTTTCGGTGAGTTCTTTATTGCCACTCAACACTTGCATCGAGTCACGTGACAGGTCGTATGCCTGTAGAAAGCTCAGGTAGTCAGTCTTGGCCTGTTCGAAACCGTGCTGGCGCTCATCGCCAGCCTGGGCATGGACAATGCCGTCATCAAGCAACTGAAAGTAATGCTGCTTGGACGCCTCGAACGCTGCAGGATCCGGCTTCTCGCTGAGCATGATCATCAGTTGATCGCCCAAGGTCTGACGCAATTTCAGTCCCAGGTCGAGCGTGACGAAATTATTGCGAATCAGCGCTTCCTGGGAACTCGCCATCTGCATCACGCTGACCAGCCCGAGCAACAGCCCCAGCAGCGCCACGGTGATCAGTGCGGAAATACTCAGAAACAGCCGCGTGCGCAACTTCATCGCCAGTCTCATCGGAGACAGCTCACAAGTTGTACTGCTTGCGTTTTCGGTACAACGTCGAGGCATCGATACCCAGGGTCTTGGCGGCCTGGTCTAGCGTATCTGCAGTGGCGAGTACCGCTCCGATGTGGGCTTTTTCCAATTCATCCAGACTCAACGCAGCGCCGATGCGAGGTGCGTTGTTGACCGGGGTTTCAGCCATGCCCAAGTGACTGATCTCGACCCGTTCCTGTGGACAAATGATGCTTGCCCGCTCCACAACGTTGCGCAGTTCGCGAATGTTCCCCGGCCAGCGGTAGCCGAGCAGCGCTTCACGGGCTTCGTCGCTGAAGCCCCGAGCCGGACGCGCGTATTCCTTGACGAAACGGGCCAGAAAGCGATCGGCCAGGTTCAGAATATCTTCCCTGCGTTCGCGCAGGGGTGGCAGGTGCAGGGTGATCACGTTCAGGCGGTAGAGCAGATCTTCGCGGAAACGGCCGTCGCGCACCATGTCTTCGAGGTTCTGGTTGGTGGCCGCGAGGATGCGCACATCGGCGCGGCGGGTGACCGGGTCGCCCACCCGTTCGTATTCTTTATCCTGGATGAAACGCAGCAGTTTAGGCTGCAAAACCAACGGAAAATCGCCGATCTCGTCAAGAAACAGCGTCCCACCGTCGGCCTGATTGACTCGCCCCAAAGTGCTTTCGCTGGCCCCGGTGAACGCGCCACGGCTGTGGCCGAAGAGCTCGCTTTCCATGAGTTCGGCGGTCAGGGACGGGCAGTTGATCGTGATGCAGGATTTCTTCGCGCGCTTGCTCCAGCCGTGAATGGCTTGGGACAGTTCGCCTTTACCGGTACCGGACTCGCCGAGAATCAAAATATTGGCATCGGTGCTGGCCACCTGGCGGGCGGTTTCGAGCACGACTTTCATCGCCGGGCTGTGAGAGTCGAGGCCATCCTTGGGTTTGCGTACTTCGCCTTCAAGGGCTTCCAGACGTGCCGACAGTTGCCGCACTTCCAGCTGCTTGGCGGTGGCCAGGCGCAATTGGTCGGGGCTGCAAGGCTTGACCAGATAGTCGGCGGCACCGGCCTGAATGGCATCCACGGCAGTGTCCACGGCCGAATGAGCGGTGACGATTACCACCCTCATCCAAGGCGCCTGAATGCGCATCTGGGCCAACACATCGAGGCCATTGTCTTCACCCAGACGCAGGTCGAGGAAGCACAGGTCGAAGACTTGGCGCTGAAGCAGTGCATCAGCCTGAGCGGCACTGTTGGCGGTAGCGACACTGTAGCCTTCATCTTCCAGGCAATAGCGGAAAGTACGCAGGATGGCGGACTCATCGTCCACCAGCAGAATGCGGCCTTGATGCTGACTGGCTGATTCCATTTTCCTACGCTCCTTAATGAATTATCTTGGTTAGTCCCGGAATAATCGGGCAAGTTGCATGGTTGATTCTGGTCGATTCCAGCCACAGCAGCGTAGCTCTCTCCTCACCCTACGGCTAATCGCCTGATTTTGTTGTTTTTTTATCAGATAGCCGGTTCGCAGGCGATTGCCGGTGTCCCCTTGTGACATCCACGCCCTCCTCGCAATTCAAAAATATTGAAAGTTCCTACGAGTCCATCGTGCATTACGCACGACTTCAAAAGGACCATCGTGCAGGATGCGTCCGATCCGAATTCGACATCATTCATAACTAATTGATTTTATTGATTTTTATTATCATGAAAAGCTGGCATGCAGGCTGCAATGGTCTGAGTAACCAGGGCATTTAGACGTCGCCCCCAACCAAGATCACCACCGTGTGGGAGGAGCTTCAGGATGAGTCGCCAACGTGCCGCCCAGTTGCGTATCTCGCCACTGCATATCCAGCAAGGTCTGTTTGCTGTTCTGGCGCTATTAATCACCTTTATCGGCGGCCAGCAGTTTCAGCGTTGGGAGCAGAGCCAACAGCAAGAAGCGCCACACTTGTCGATTCAGCACCCGACACAAACCCATTTCATCGCGGCCAGCAGTAACCAGGCTGACAGCCCCCCAATGCGAATGATGGACGTCGACCAGGCTCAGCCTGCGGATGAGATGGCTCGCCAGGAACGTTGGGTGTTCTAAACACATGAACTTGGCGCATTAGATGCGCCGGGAAAAGCACCAAAAGCAACATCTCTAAATAGAAGCGTAAGGAGAATCACCATGTTGAGCTGGGCAATCACATTCTTGATCATTGCCATCATCGCTGCGGTACTGGGCTTCGGTGGTATCGCGGGCACCGCCACGGGTATCGCCAAGATTCTCTTTGTCGTGTTCCTGGTGATGTTCATTGCTTCCTTCTTCTTTGGCCGTCGCGGTCGAGGGTGAATATGAGCGTTTTGTCAAAGACACTGGCAGCCGCCCTGCTTTTGGGCGGTTGTGCCATGGCAACAGCGACAAGTCGGTATGCAGGACTTGTTGATGGAACAGCTGAAGAAAGATCCACACTGGTACTGAATTCGTAACATGAAAGAAGCAGCATGGCTTCTTTCCACTGCGCTACCCGAGGACGGTAGACGCATGATCAAGGGGCCGGGACGTTCTGCCTGTTTCAGGGGCGGAGTGACCTACGGGTACAGGGAGTGCCTGCGCAAGGGCCGGATCAGGCAGAAGCTGCGACGCAAGTTCGTCGGTCACTCATGGATCGACGGACTTGCGAAGAGCTTCCTCAGCGCAAAGCGTTGTCTTAGAGCGCTCTGCTCGCATCCCCGCTTCATTTCCGTTAATCCCTCGCAAAACCATTTCGCGGTGTTTCTTTGGTGACCGTATATCGAGAAACTGCGACTCAAAGTCCGAGATTTTTCGCGCTTAAACGTAGGCTTTTTCCCAAGTTTTAGCCCGCACCCCCTTGCTCAAAAAACAACCAATCTCCTCTGCGATGGCCGGTTCACGGCACTTATGCCTGCCGAAATGTCGTATTCGAACCGGTTGGGACGCGAGTTTCAGTTAAAAAAGCTCATGCCGATTCGGCATAGGGTAGGCGTTTACGGCATTAGACGTCGCTTCCTTGCATCTGAATAGTTGCGCCTTTTTTCGCCTGCCAGAGAGCCGATAACAAGCGCTCCGGGGCACCTTATACGGGGGCCGATGCACAAGACTTTTTCGCCACAAGCGTTCCAGTTCTTGCATCTGTCTGAGTCAAACGCAAGTAAGGGTAAAGATATGAAGAAGGCAAAGCTTAGCCTCGCCTGGCAGATCCTCATCGGTCTGGTATTGGGGATTGCAATCGGTGCGCTGCTCAACCATTTCAGCGCCGAAAAAGCCTGGTGGGTCAGCAACGTCCTGCAACCGGCAGGCGATATCTTTATCCGTCTGATCAAGATGATTGTGATCCCGATCGTGATCTCATCCTTGATCGTCGGTATTGCAGGCGTCGGCGACGCGAAGAAGCTCGGGCGTATCGGTCTGAAGACCATTCTTTACTTCGAGATCGTCACCACCATCGCCATCGTGGTCGGGCTGGTGTTGGCCAATGTGTTCCATCCGGGCACCGGCATCGACATGAGCACCCTGGGTACCGTGGATATTTCCAAGTACCAGGCCACTGCCGCCGAGGTTAAGCATGAACATGCGTTCATCGAAACCATCCTCAACCTGATCCCGTCGAACATCTTCGCGGCCATGGCCCGCGGCGAGATGCTGCCGATCATCTTCTTCTCCGTATTGTTCGGTCTCGGTCTGTCGAGCCTGCAATCGGACCTGCGCGAGCCGTTGGTGAAGATGTTCCAGGGCGTGTCGGAAAGCATGTTCAAAGTCACTCACATGATTATGAACTACGCCCCGATCGGCGTTTTCGCACTGATCGCGGTGACCGTGGCCAACTTCGGCTTCGCCTCCCTGCTGCCGCTGGCGAAACTGGTGATCCTGGTTTACGTCGCCATCGCCTTCTTCGCCTTCGTGGTGCTGGGCCTGATCGCTCGCCTGTTTGGCTTCTCGGTGATCAAGCTGATGCGCATCTTCAAGGATGAGCTGGTGCTGGCCTACTCCACCGCCAGTTCCGAAACCGTGCTGCCTCGCGTGATCGAGAAAATGGAAGCCTACGGCGCACCGAAAGCCATTTGCAGCTTCGTGGTCCCGACCGGCTACTCGTTCAACCTCGACGGTTCGACCCTGTACCAGAGCATCGCGGCAATTTTCATTGCCCAGCTCTACGGCATTGATCTGTCGATCAGCCAGCAATTGCTGCTGGTGCTGACCCTGATGGTCACCTCCAAAGGCATCGCCGGCGTACCGGGTGTGTCCTTCGTGGTGCTGTTGGCCACCTTGGGCAGCGTGGGTATTCCACTTGAAGGCCTGGCGTTCATCGCCGGTGTCGACCGCATCATGGACATGGCGCGTACCGCACTGAACGTGATCGGCAATGCCCTGGCCGTGCTGGTCATCTCCCGCTGGGAAGGCATGTACGACGACGCCAAGGGCCAGCGCTACTGGAACTCCTTGCCGCACTGGCGCAGCAAGGAAAAATTGCCGGTGGGTGAAATCTCCCGCAACTGAGTAATGCTGCATTAGAGCCAAAACAAACCCCGGAGAAATCCGGGGTTTGTCGTTTCTGGCTACCCCGCTATCATTCGCCGCATTCTTCGGGGGATTTGACTGATGCTTAATGGCCTGTGGCTTGGCTTCTTCATCGTGGCTGCCGTTTCGGCACTGGCGCAGTGGCTGATCGGCGGTAACGCCGGGATCTTCGCCGCGATGGTGGAAAGCATTTTCGCCATGGCCAAGTTATCCGTCGAGGTCATGGTCCTGCTGTTCGGCACCTTGACCCTCTGGCTGGGTTTTCTGCGCATTGCCGAGAAGGCCGGGATTGTCGAGTGGCTGGCCAAAGCGCTGGGCCCGTTGTTCCTGCGGCTGATGCCGGAGGTGCCGGCAGGTCACCCGGCCATCGGCCTGATCACGCTGAACTTCGCCGCCAACGGCCTGGGGCTGGACAACGCCGCCACGCCAATCGGCCTTAAAGCCATGAAGGCGCTGCAAGAGCTCAACCCCAGCGCCACGATCGCCAGCAACGCGCAGATCCTCTTCCTGGTGCTCAACGCCTCCTCCCTGACCCTGCTGCCGGTGACGATCTTCATGTACCGCGCCCAGCAAGGTGCGCCCGATCCGACCCTGGTGTTCCTGCCAATCCTGCTCGCCACCAGTTGCTCGACATTGGTCGGTCTGCTGTCGGTGGCATTCATGCAGCGCCTGCGCCTGTGGGACCCGGTGGTGCTCGCGTACCTGATTCCCGGCGCCTTGGCCCTCGGTGCATTCATGGCGCTGCTGGCGACGCTCTCGGCGACCGCTCTGGCCGGCCTGTCATCGATCCTCGGCAACTTGACGCTGTTCGGGCTGATCATGTTGTTTCTGGTGATCGGCGCGCTGCGCAAAGTGAAGGTGTACGAAGCGTTCGTCGAAGGCGCCAAAGAAGGCTTCGACGTGGCCAAGAACCTGCTGCCGTATCTGGTGGCAATGTTGTGTGCCGTCGGTGTGCTGCGGGCATCCGGCGCGCTGGACTTTGGCCTGGACGGGATTCGGCATCTGGTGGAATGGGCCGGTTGGGACACGCGCTTCGTCGATGCGCTGCCGACCGCCATGGTCAAGCCGTTCTCCGGCAGTGCCGCCCGGGCGATGCTGATTGAAACAATGAAAACGTCGGGGGTCGACAGCTTCCCGGCGCTGGTGGCGGCGACGGTTCAGGGCAGTACCGAAACGACGTTCTATGTATTGGCGGTGTACTTCGGCGCGGTGGGGATCCAGCGGGCGCG
This sequence comes from Pseudomonas sp. ANT_J28, assembly GCF_008370005.1. Lineage (NCBI taxonomy): Bacteria > Pseudomonadati > Pseudomonadota > Gammaproteobacteria > Pseudomonadales > Pseudomonadaceae > Pseudomonas > Pseudomonas sp. ANT_J28. The sequence goes on along the minus strand of NZ_VOBM01000005.1, from coordinate 132,637 downwards.
GCATGCGGTAGGGTGTGCGTTGCTGGCGGAGTTTGCCGGCGTTCTCGGCGCGATCGGGGTTTGCTACTGGTTCTTTGGCTAACCACAAAACCCTTGTGGGAGCGGGCTTGCTCGCGAAAGCGGTATGTCATTCAACATTGATGTCGACTGACACTCCGCTTTCGCGAGCAAGCCCGCTCCCACATTGGGTTTGCGTTGGCCTCAAGGTCTGAGCGGTGGCGCGACTTTCTGCCCTTGCTCCACCGCCCAAGCCACCACCTGCGCCGTCAACTGGTCACTGGCCTGGCCAAACCCGGCCACCACCGCCGGCACCTTCGCATCGCTCAACGGCTGGCGCACTTCGAAGCGTCGGCTGGCGAGGATTCGCTGGTCATAACCGCGCACCAGCAACGCATCCAGACGCACGACGATGCTCGCGTGCGTTCCTTGGTATTCAGTCTGGAATGCCTGCAGGCTACCGCCCAGTTCAAGATCCGCCTGGAAATTGCTGTCGTCGGTGCTCAGCAATGTCACCCGACCATCACGCTGGAAACCATCCAACAGACGATTGCGCAGCAACACCGGTGCCGGGTCGCTCCAGCGCGAGGCTTTGTAGCTGCTGATCAGGTCACCTTGAGGGATCACGGCGATATTCGGGCTGTTCAAGGCCTCGCTGGCCTGCGGCTTGGTCAGGCGCAGCGACCAGCGCTGCGCAACACCGTCGCCCCGAGAAACGCCACCACGGCACCCACCAGAAAGGTCAGCAGGGCGACGATGGGGGCGGCGTCGAGGCCGGTCTGTTCGATGTGCGCCACCATCGGCGAAATGCGCCAGCGCTTGGGGCGAAACAGATTGCGGGCGATGGTTTCCAGAATCAGGCCGACGAAACCCAGCAGTTGCAGGGTGTCCTGCCAGATCGCGTCGACCGCGCGGCCAATACGGGTCAACAGCTGAATGCCAACGCTGATTTCCGGCTCTTTGATCGGCACGCAGAAGTCGGTCAGCGAACAATAGACGGTCTGTAACAAGGCACGGTCGGCCGAGGACAGTGTGCAATCGGGGTGTTCGGCGGATCGGCCCAAACGCTCGGACCCGAGCAACTCCACCAGCAGCGACGCGCCGGCGGTGTCGAGCGCACCGAGGCCATTGAGGTCGATGTGAGTGCTGTCGTCGTATTGGCCGTGGAGATTTTCGCACAAGTGCTTGAGATCGGCGTAATGGGCAAGCGTCCAGTCACCCGTGACCCGCAACTGAGCGGGGGAGTGAGAGGTGTCCAATTGGGCACTGCCGGCCATTGTGCTGCTGGTCATAAGCTCCGTGCTTTATCGGCTATTACGCAGCTCTACGTAATAGCACGAACGGGTTACTTTGCGGCAGTCGCAGGCTTGCTGTCCTTTACCACGAAGCGCAACACACCGATGACCTGGCCATCTTCGGTCAGCACCCGAACCTGCCATTTACCCGCGGGGTTGCCAGGGAAATTCTGCTTGTGGGTCCAGGCGCGGTAGCCTTCCTTGCGCCCGCCATGGATGTCCAGGGGGATGCGGTCGACCTCTTTGCCGTTGAAATGCCACACGTGATAGATCCGCTCATCCAGACCGCGCGGGGCGTTGATCGCGGTGTAGGCGTACAGCCCGCCGCCGCGAATCTGCTCGGCACTGACTTCATCGAGGCTGTCGCCGGGGGTGCGGTCCTGCATTTGGGTGCTGATCGCCACGTCGGTCATCCACAGGGTCGCTGGCGGCACCCAGGATCGCAACACCCAACCGAGCACGCCGATGCCCAGCGTGATACTGAGAATCGCCAAGGCATTGCGCACGGTACGAATCGGGAAGATCGACGCCAGGCTCGGGAACGACAGCACGACGGCCGTGCCCAGGGCCAGCTTGAAGCTCTGAGCGGTGGTCAGGTGCAGAATGACGGGCAGGGCGGTCAGCAGTGCAGCGAACAGCGTCAGTGTGTGCAGCGCCAGGAACGCCCAGCGTCGGGGGGCCAGCCATTTGTAGTAGAGCGGGTCGATGATGGAAATCAGCGCGGCGATGCCCAACAGCCCGGTGAAAAACAGCTGGCCGCTGTTCCAGGTGGTGGTGATAAAAAAGAACGGCAGGACGAAGAACAGGCTTTCCTGGTGGATCATCTGCGTGGCGTAGCGCAGCAGGGGCTGGGGTATTTCGCGTTTGAAGATCCTGGCGAACAGCTTGGTGAGGCTGTTTTCCAGCATCAGCCAGATCCAGCTGACCAGCATGATGGTGGTGATCCAGGTCGCCAGACCTTGCTGGCGATCCACCAGAATGAAACTGCCGACCCCGGAAATGAAACCGCCGAGCGCAATCACCCCTGGGTAGCGCTTCATCAATTCCAGGATGCGCTGTACGTATAGGGTCAGAGTAGGCATTCGGCGGTTCGCAATAGTCGTGGGAAAAATCCCCGACAGGGTAACCGCCGCGGGTCGGCGTGGCGAGGGGCGGCGGTCCGATCAAAAAACCCGTGTAGCAGCTGCCGAAGGCTGCGTTCGGCTGCGGAGCAGTCGTAAACCATTCAACGCGGTCCATCAGATATATCTGACGTAACGGATTTGCGACTGCTTCGCAGCCGAACGCAGCCTTCGGCAGCTGCTACACGGTTCGTGGTGCCCTTCGATGCAAGCGCCAACCCAGCAGCATCAATACGATGAGCCCCAACACCCCGCCAATCGCCCACATCAACTGGTCATCACTCATCAGCGGTTTCTCGATGCGTAAATACCCCGGTTGCATGAGCAATTCACGCATGGCCTTGTTCACCTCCTCCAGCGTCACCCCTTGCAGTTCCTTGGCCGGGTTCGCGAAACGGCCGTTCTCGTAGTCCCCAAGAGCACTCCAGTAATAATCGGCCAACGCGCTGTTGCCTTGCACGGCCCAGGCCTGGCGGGCGATGGCGGCCTCTTTGAGGCGGTTGAAGGTGTGGGCATTGAGACCGTCCCTGAGCAACCCGGCCTTCAGATTATCCAGCACCTGTTCGGCCTCGGTGACGTCGTCGCGGTCAAGGTCCGCGTTCAGGCTCATGAAGCCCACGCCGCCAAACACCTCACGCTCGGCCGAAGGCCCGTAGGACAAGCTATGGGTCAGGCGCAACTGGCGGTAGAGCGCCCAGTCCAGATAGTCCTTGAGCAAGTCGAAAGTTTCGTCGTGCAGGTCTTCCAGCACCGGCTCCGGTACCAGCCAATGCAACTTGGCACTGCCGCCGACAAAACCGTGACTCAGGGTCCGTTCATGGGCAGCACTGGCCTGGATGGCCGGCAGGGGCAGGTGATCGGTCGGGTCGACCGCTTCAAGCGCGCCATAAGACCGTTCCAGATAGGCCGGCAGCAACCGCTCAAGGTCGCCGACGACGATCAGCGTCATGTTGTTGGGCGCGTACCAGGCCTTGCGTACCTTTTCCACCTGATCGCGGGTCAGGTGATCGACCTCAGGCCGCTCGGGGCACTTGAGGCCCAGTTCCACCGCCAGCTGATTGCTCGCCGTGTGGCCAAGATCCTGGCGATCCAGCCAGCGTTGCAGGTGCGAGTAATGGCCGCCGTCTTCGCGCTCGACCACTTGTTTGGCGGCGTTGATGGCGTTGTCGTCGATTCGGGTCTGGGTCAGCAGCGCCAGCAGCAGGTCGAGGACCTTGCGCTGGTTTTTCGCAGGGGCTTCGATGACGAACGTCGTGTCGGCATTGCTGGTGTAAGCGTTCCACTCGCCACCCAAGGCCTGCATGCGCTCTTCCAGCCCGCCTTCGCCCGTGGCGTCGATGCCGCTGAACAGCAAGTGCTCAAGCAGGTGCGGCAGCTCCTTGTCGGCGCAGCTGAAATCATCGATGCCGACGCCGACCACCAAACGAATCGCAACATGCCCACGCTCGGTGCCGGGTTTGAGCATTAATTGCAGGCCGTTGGGCAGCGTATAGCCCTCGACCTGAAAGCGATCCAGGGCAAATGAAGGGAATGAGCCAAGCAACAGACAGGCGAACAACAGACAACGCATAACGAGTTTCCATACGGCCAGCGTAAGTTCAACAGACTTCAGGCAACTGTGGACGTTCAGGGCGAATGCGTGATGTCAGCCAAATCGTCGACCGCCAGGGCGCCGGTGTCGGAAGTTTCCAGCACCACATAGGCGCTGCTGCAAAACAGCGAATTCAGACGCTTCATGTCGGCAATCAACTCAAGGTGTAACGAGCTGGTCTCGATACTCTGCACGATCTTACGTTGCAATCGGCTGACGTGAGCATGGGCCAGGCGCCGTTCCTGCGCGCGAAAGCGACGTTTCTCACGCAGTAACTGGCGGGCACTTTCCTTATCGGCACTGAGGAACACCGACAACCCCAAGCGCAGGTTGGATATCAACTGACTGTGCAGCCCCGCCAGCTCTTCCAGGCCGACCTCGGAAAAAGACCGGCGCTGCGAGGTTTTCTGCTGCTGGACCTTGCGCAGCATGCGTTCGATGAGGTCGCTGGCGAGTTTAAGGTTGATCGCCAGCTCGATGATTTCCGCCCAGCGCCGGCTGTCCTGCTCGCTGAGGTCTTCACGGGGCATTTGCGCCAGATAGAGCTTGATCGCACCGTAGAGCGATTCCACATCATCGGTCAGGCGCCGCATTTCCTGGGTAACGGCGGTTTGCTTGCCGTTCAGCACGTCGAGCATGGCCTCGAGCATGTTGTCGATCAGGTCGCCGATGCGCAGGGTTTCCCGGGCGGCATTCGCGAGCGCCAGGCTGGGCGTGACCAGCGCTGTTGGATCAAGATGCCGCGGTTTGGCAGTGCCGTTGATTTCCGGCTGCTCCGGCAGCAGCCACGCGCAGAGCCTGGCCATCGCCCCGACACTGGGCAGCAAGATCAGGCAGCGCGCGGTGTTGTAGAGCAGGTGAAAGCCGATGACCATTTCCTGAGGGCTGAAGTCCAGGCTGTCGATCCAGTGCACCAACGGGTCGAGTACCGGGATGATCAGCAACAGGCCGATCAGTTTGTAGAGCAGGCTACCCAACGCCACCTGACGGCCAGCGGCGTTCTGCATGCTGGTGCTAAGGAAGGCAAGGATGCCGCTGCCGATGTTGGCGCCGATCACCAGGCCGATGGCCACGGGCAGGCTGATCACTGCGGCACCGGCCAGGGTCGCGGTCAGCAGGACGGCGGCCAGGCTGGAGTAAGAAACCATCGCAAACAACGCGCCGACCAGGGCATCCAGCAAGATGTCGCCGGTGAGCGAGGCGAAAATCACCTTCACGCCTTGGGCCTGGGTAATCGGCGCGGCAGCCTCGACGATCAGTTGCAGCGCCAGGATGATCAGCCCCAGGCCGAGACTGACCCGGCCCATCTGTCCGACCCGGGTCTGTTTGCGCGACAGGAAGAAAATCACCCCAAGAAAGATCAGTAGCGGTGACAACCATGACAGGTCGAAGGTCAGCACCCGTGCCATCAGCGCGGTACCGACGTCGGCCCCGAGCATGGTCGCCAGGGCCGGGGTCAGCGCCATCAGGCCCTGACCGACAAAGGAGGTGACGAGCATGGCGGTGGCGTTGCTGCTCTGGACCATCGCTGTCACGACGATCCCCGAGATGAACGCCAGCCAGCGCTTGGACATGTTCCGGCCAATCACGTGGCGCAAGTTTGAACCGTAGACCCGCAGGATGCCGGTTCGGACGATGTGCGTGCCCCAAATCAACAAGGCCACGGCAGATAACAGATTGAGCAGGGTGAGCATGCAGGCCCCCTGTGGTGGTAGCGCCCCAAAGGGGCAAGTTGACGGTGCCGCGCGTTCTTCTACGTTCTGTACTTAAGCTGTAGTTGGCTAACGGTCTGCGCGCCAGCATCGCACAGCTAAAGAAGCGATTGAAACAAAACTGTCATGAAAACAGCTTGATGCCGAGGTGAGAAAGGGGCCCATAGATCTCAGCCCCTCAGTTGAAAGGTTACGCGACCATAACCTGTGGCGAGGGAGCTTGCTCCCGCTGGGCTGCGCAGCAGCCCTAAAATCGGGGGGAGAACTCAATCGCTGAAATGATCCATGCTCAGCCCTATGTCGATCAGATACCTGGCTGTTTCGGCGTCTCGCTCATCACAGCGGGCGTAGCATTTGATGTGCAGTAACAGACTGTATTTGTTGGGAATCAGAAGAATTACTCCATCAGCCTGATCAAACAGCTTGGCTTGTAACTGTCGTTTCTCTTCATCACTCGATACTTTTATCCAGTCGTTACCTTCAGCCAACTCAGGTGTCCAACCGGTCTTTTTGAACATGGATTGCAGCTCGCCCAACAGTTTTGCTGTTTGGGCGAAAGGTAGCGTCTCCACCATCGGAGACGTAGTGATGCCATCCACTTTTCCCTTGTTCTAACCCACAGCCCCGTAGATGGTTTGGGGCAAGGTAAAGCCATGTTCAGGATCATCAAACGTAATGACGACCGGACTGCTTATCCAGGTGGAGTCAACTTCGGGAGGTTCGCTTGGGTAAACCGCGGTTTTTCGTTTGACTGGGAATGTGGAGTCTTTAACGATTGCTGCGTACGGCTTACCGATATGAAGGGCCAACCTATCAATCGGGAAATGAAAAGAGGTTAGGCAAACGAAAAGCATAAAAAACGTTGCTTTGTGCAGATAATCGCCTGACCTCGGGAAGTGGCTCCTCATTTCTCGGTGCGATCCCGCCCAACGCTGATATCGATCAGATACTTTGCTGTCGTCGAATCACGCTTATCGCAGCGTGCATAGCACTTAATCAAAAGCAGCAGGTTGTACTTTCCAGGTACATACAAATCGATGCCCACGGCCTGATCGAAGAGCTTGGCCTGTAATTGATCACGCTCTGCAACATTCTCGACTTCGAACCAATCATTATTCTCTACAGACGCAAGCTTCCATCCTTGGGATTTGAGGGTGTTTTGTACCTCCACCAATCGAACCACTGCCTCTCCAAATGGCATTGTTTCCGACATGGGCGACGTAGTCAGTGTCGTGACTTTCTGGCCTGCATACGTAACTGCACCAAATACCGTCGGTGGGAGTTTGAATCCGTAAGTGGGATCATCAAAATCAACGACGGTCGGGCTGCTGATCCACGTGGAGCCTGGCTGCGGAGGTTCTTCTGCGTCGGTAGGGTCACCGGGATAAATCGCCGTGTTGTCCTCGACAGGGAATGTCGAATCTTGGACAACCTGCTCGTAGGGTTTTCCTATATGGACGGATAACGTCTTGGTGCCCGAGCGGGAATACACCAGGCTACCCACCACTAGAAGAATTAAAAAAATCAACATCCAACCAGCGTTGCATTAATCTGGTCACTGGCGCACTCCATTTCCATTTGCGATATCTGTGATGGAGCTTTGTAGCTGGCTTTTAGTGGTTGGATTCTTTAGTAGGCTGTTGAATTGTGCTGCGGCACGAAGCACGAATTCCATCCTTTGATTTTTATCCGCAAGATTTGCTAGCGGATGGTTCTCAGCGCAACACCCTGCTGGGGATTCAGCAGATCATCATGCTCGGGGAGTTGGCGGTGAATCGAGCGCTGGATAACCTCGATCCGCCGGAGTAAACACTATTTCCCAATCCCCACAGAAATGACAAAGGGGCCCGAAGGCCCCTTTGTCATCACATGGAATTCGGGTTACTGACCCGGAATATCCTTGCGCAGCTTCACTGGATCCTGCTGCTTGCGCTTTTTCGCCATCGCGGTGCGCATCTTGATGTTGATCGCTTCCACCGCCAGCGAGAACGCCATGGCGAAGTAGACGTAGCCTTTTGGCACGTGAACGTCGAGGGATTCAGCAATCAGCACAGTGCCGACGATCAACAGGAACGACAGCGCCAGCATCTTCAGCGACGGGTGCTTGTCGATGAACTCGCTGATGGTGCCGGAAGCCCACATCATCACCAGCACGGCAACGATGATCGCCGCGACCATGACCGGTACGTGGGACACCATGCCCACGGCGGTGATAACCGAGTCCAGCGAGAACACGATGTCGATGATCGCGATCTGAATGATGGTGTAGAGGAAGTTGCCGCCCTTGCCGCCCGGCTCCTCATTGGTTTCGTCTTCACCTTCCAGCGCGTGGTACATCTCTTGCGAGCTCTTCCACAGCAGGAACAGACCACCGAAGAACAGGATCAGGTCACGCCCGGAAATGCCTTGGCCGAACACTTCGAACAGGTCCGCGGTGAGGCGCATGACCCAAGTGATCGACAGCAGCAACAGAATCCGCGTAACCATAGCCAGTGCCAGGCCGAAAATCCGCGTGCGCGCCTGCATGTGCTTGGGCATGCGGCTGACCAGGATCGAAATCATGATGATGTTATCGATACCGAGGACGATTTCCAGGGCGGTCAGGGTAAAGAAGGCAACCCAGATTTCAGGGTTGGTCAGCCATTCCATGTGTATTCCTTTGTGGATGTGTTAAACCACGAAGGGCCCGGGCTTCAAACAACAAAGCCTGGACCCTTCATGGTGAGTCTTGGGCTTATAGAGTGCTGAACAGCGGAAAAATCCCCATCAGCAAAGCGGCGATCAGTATGCACATGCAAACCAGCACTGCCCACTTCAAGGTGAAACGCTGGTGATCACCGAAGTCGATACCGGCCAGGGCCACCAACAGGTAGGTCGATGGTACCAGCGGGCTCAACAGGTGGACGGGCTGACCAACGATAGAGGCACGTGCCATTTCAACCGCGGTTATACCGTAATGGCTGGCGGCTTCCGCAAGTACCGGTAACACGCCGTAATAAAATGCATCGTTCGACATGAAGAACGTGAACGGCATGCTCACCAGTGCGGTGATCACCGCCAGGTACGGGCCGAGGAAGTCCGGGATGACCGCCAACAGGCTTTTCGACATCGCATCGACCATGCCGGTGCCCGTGAGGATACCGGTAAAGATACCGGCCGCGAAGATCAAACCGACTACCGCCAGCACGCTACCGGCGTGGGCCGCGACGCGGTCCTTCTGCTGTTGCATGCACGGATAGTTGACGATCATCGCGATACTGAACGCCACCATGAACAGCACCGGCAGCGGCAACAGACCGGCAACCAGGGTGCCCATCAGGGCCAGGGTCAGGGCGCCGTTGAACCAGATCAACTTCGGACGACGGGCATCCGGGAATTGCGAAACGGTGATTTCACTGTGGTCGATTTCATCGCCCACCAGGTGCAGCTCACCCAAACGCGCACGCTCACGCTTGCCATAGAAGTAGGCAATCACGAGGATGGCCAGCACCCCGAAAGCCATCGCCGGAATCATCGGTACGAAGATGTCGGACGGGTCCACATGCAGCGCACTGGCCGCACGAGCGGTCGGGCCGCCCCATGGCGTCATGTTCATCACGCCACCGGCGAGAATGATCAGGCCGGCCATGATCCGCGGGCTCATGCCGATGCGGGCGTAGAGCGGCAGCATGGCGGCCACGCAGATCATATAAGTGGTCGCGCCGTCACCATCGAGGGAGACGACGAGCGCCAGTACGGCGGTGCCGACCGAAACTTTCAACGGGTCGCCCTTGACCAGTTTGAGGATCTTGCGCACGGCCGGGTCGAACAGGCCGGAATCGATCATCAGGGCGAAGTACAGAATGGCGAACATCAGCATCACACCGGTCGGTGCGAGCTTGGTGATGCCTTCGAGCATCATCGGGCCGATCTTCGGCGCAAAACCACCGAACAGCGCGAACAGGATCGGGATGATGATCAGAGCGATCAGCGCGGACAGGCGCTTGGTCATGATCAGGAACATGAACGTGATGACCATGGCAAAGCCAAGGAAAGTCAGCATGGGAATACTCCAGGCATAGCGCGACTAGGGAATGGGCGAACCGGGTGGGTCAGCGCAGAACGGGAAGCACGAGGCGTATGGGCGGAGTGACAGCGAAGCGGCGGGTAGCAGAGGACATCAGGATCACCATTGTTGTTGTTAAATGGGCTGTGCGAGCGATAGAACACTGGCATTGGCCGACCGGTCTGTTGCCGGTAGTGGGGGCGATCCTAATCGGGGAAGCTTTCACCCAGCTTTCGCGGATGAAAGCATTGACCAGATATGCAACCGGTCGTCGGGCGGGGTCAAAGTCCCTGAAAACAGGGCAGGAGGACAAAACATGGTCGAAATTCATACAGGCGGCTGCCATTGCGGAAATCTGCGCTATCAATTCAGTGGGCCTTTGCACGACATCGCCCACTGTCATTGTTCGATTTGCCGACGGGTCAGCGGCGGGATCGTGACCACCTGGATCACCGTGCCGGCATCCGCCTTTGAATGGGTGAAAGGGACACCCGCGCAGTACGACTCTTCAACAACCTGCGTGCGGTATTTCTGCGGCAACTGTGGGGCGCAACTGGCGCTGGTCTCGCACCTGAGCCCGGACAGCATCGACGTGACCATCGCCACCCTCGATCATCCCGAGCAGGCACCCGCCCAACGGCATATCTGGACCGACAACCGCCTGCCCTGGCTGCATCTGGACGAACATTTGCCCGGCGAAGCTGAGGAACAGTTGTAAACTGATCAAAAAATAGACAGATCAAGCGGCCGAATCGCGCCCATCCAGATGGCGTGCTCGGTGTGGTCGAGCAGATCGTCGCCGGTGTCCGGGTGCAGGAACACCACCAAACCGTTGCGGTTGAGCGCAAGCCAGGGCAGCACGTCGCCGATGTATTGCGGCTCGAAAGCCAACTGGCAGCTCCAATCCGGGTGCGGGCCCACCGGGCGTTCATGGACGCGACCCATTTTCACTGGAAACAGTTGCGCCGCCTGCTCACACAAGGCTTGCGCCTGAGAAAGCGTACTGGCGTCGAAATAAACATGGGCGTGGTAGCCCTTGATCCGCTTCATTTGAAAGCCTCTGAACCGAGTCGAACCGGCGTTGTTTCCCACAGGTCACACGCCATATAGGTAGGAAAAACGGAGCACGGCCATGAGAAATGCCGAAACCCCGGTGGTGAAAGTGGTGCTTTATGGTGCCATGAGTAGCCTGGGCAGTGCGCTGATGGCTGAAATGCTGCGGCGCCAACATGAAGTGATCGCGATTCTCGATGATTTGACGGCGCTCGCGCCGCGCCCGGGATTGCGGACCAAGACCGGTGATTTGTTCGACGCCAAGCGGGTCAAGCAGAGCGTCGCCGGGTGTTCGGCGGTGATCTGTCTGCTGGATGCACCCGGGTTGCCGATGAACAGCGAGCACGTGGAAAAATCCATCGTGCCCGGCCCGGTCGAGCAAGTGCTGGCGGTGGATGCGCTGATCGATGGCATGCAGGCCTCGGGGATTACCCGGCTGTTTCTGGTCGGAGATTTCGAGGTACTGGACGATCCGGAGATAGAAGATCGACTGCAACGCCACGCCGCCGAAGAAATCCGCGAGGCCCTGCAAAGCAGCACCTTGCACTGGACACTGGTGAATGCGCCGCGCGGCGTGGCCGGGCTGACCATCGAGCATTTCAGGCACGTCAGCAGCAGCCTGGAGCCGGGCCTCGCCGAACCGCTTGAACGGTTGAGCCGGGTGGCGGTCGGGATTGCCGATGAGTTGCGGTTGAACCTGCATGTCGGCGAACACGTAACCTTCGTCGCGACCGACGCTATACAGCGATAGACGGCAACGGTAAGCCGTTCAACGATTGCGCACTGCTGGCCTGCTCGGCCATCAGCCAGTCCACAAACTGTTGAATCAGCGCACCACGCCGTTTTCGCTGAGGCAGGACCACGTAATAGCCGAGCCTGGAAATGACCGTTTCCGCGATCGGTCGACACAACAAACCTTGCGCCAGCAAGTTATCCACAAGGTGCCGCCATCCAATCGCCACACCTTGGCCGCCAATCGCCGCTTGAATCAGCAGCGTGTAATTGTCGAAGCGCAATTGCCCGGGCGCAGGTGCCGAAGCGATCCCCAATTCCCGAAACACGCCGCTCCAGTCGAACCAGTTGCTGCTGTTTTCGCCCCGAAGGTGCAGCAGCGGGAACTCAAGCAATGACTGGGATGGCAAGGGCAGGGGACGATCCTTCAACAGCAGCGGGCTGCACACCGGAAAGACTTCTTCGCTGAACAGCCAATGGCTTTCGCCCTGCTTGAATCGGCCATCACCGAACAACACCGCCACATCGATATCGGTGCGCAGCATGTTGAGGCTGCGTTCGCTGGTGACCAGGCTGACATCCACCTGAGGATTGGCGGCATGGAAGCGGTGCAGGCGCGGCATCAGCCAATACGCGGCGAAGGCGAAATCGGTGGCGACCTGCAACACTTCATGTTGGTGCTGTGCACTGATCGCGCTCAATCCTGCATCGATATTCTGCAATCCGAGCTGAACCTGCTCAAACAGGATCGTCCCGGCCTCGGTCAGTTCGATGCCGCGATAGATCCGGTCGAACAGCCGCGTCCCGAGTTGTTCTTCCAACCGTTTGATCTGCTGGCTGATGGCTGGTTGCGTGGTGCCCAGCTCCACTGCGGCCGCCGTGAAACTGCGCTGACGGGCCGCCGCTTCAAAGGCGCGAAGCAAATCCAGAGACAAATCACCAAGGGCGTCATACATAAGCTGTGCTTATCCTAGTCATTGCCGTGCATGGGCTTTACCACAAATTGCTTGGGCTACATGCTCAATCGCAGCACTCTCGCATAAATATTCACTATGGAATGCCGCGATCACATGAAGCGCAAGAATATTCTTTTCATCATGGCCGATCAGATGGCCGCGCCAATGTTGCCGTTCTACGGACCTTCGCCCATCAAACTGCCTAATCTCAGCCGCCTCGCCGGCCAAGGCGTGGTGTTCGACGCCGCCTATTGCAACAGCCCACTGTGCGCGCCGTCGCGTTTTACCCTGGTCAGCGGTCAGTTGCCGAGCAAGATAGGCGCCTACGACAACGCGGCCGATTTCCCCGCCGATGTACCGACTTATGCCCACTACCTGCGTCGACTCGGCTACCGCACCGCGCTGTCGGGCAAGATGCATTTTTGTGGCCCGGATCAGCTGCATGGCTATGAAGAACGCCTGACCAGCGACATCTACCCGGCCGATTACGGCTGGTCTGTGAACTGGGACGAACCAGACGTGCGTCCGACCTGGTTTCACAACATGTCTTCAGTGTTGCAAGCCGGGCCGTGCGTACGCACCAATCAACTGGATTTCGACGAAGAAGTGGTGTTCAAGGCCCAACAGTATTTGTTTGATCACATCCGCGAAGAGGGCGATCAGCCGTTTTGCCTCACCGTTTCGATGACTCACCCACACGACCCGTACACCATTCCCAAGGCCTTCTGGGATATGTACGACGACGCCGACATCCCATTGCCCGAAACCCCGGCGCAGGCCGAACTTGATCCGCACTCGCAGCGTTTGCTCAAGGTTTACGACCTGTGGGACAAACCGCTGCCTGTGGATAAGATTCGCGATGCACGCCGTGCGTATTTCGGTGCGTGCAGTTATATCGACAGCAACGTCGGCAAACTCCTGCAAACACTCGAGGAAACCGGCCTGATCGACGACACCATCATCGTGTTCTCCGGCGACCACGGCGACATGCTCGGCGAGCGTGGGCTCTGGTACAAAATGCATTGGTACGAAATGGCCGCCCGCGTTCCGCTGTTGATCAGTGCGCCGGGGCAATTCGGGGCTGGCCGGGTCAGCGCGGCGGTCTCCACGGCCGATCTGTTGCCGACCTTTGTGGAACTGGCCGGCGGTTCGCTGGAGCCAGGACTGCCGCTGGATGGCCGCTCACTGGTCTCGCACCTGCAAGGGCAGGGCGGTCATGACGAGGTCTTCGGCGAATACATGGCTGAAGGCACCATCAGCCCGTTGATGATGATTCGTCGCGGCGCCTATAAATTCATCTACAGCGAAGACGACCCTTGCCTACTATTTAATGTACACAATGACCCGCGTGAACAGGAAGAACTCAGCCAATCGCCGCAACATCGGCCGCTTTTCGATGAATTTCTCGCCGAAGCCCGGGCCAAATGGGATATCCCGGCGATCCACCAACAAGTGCTCGCCAGCCAACGGCGCCGACGTTTTGTCGCCGATGCGTTAACCATCGGCAAACTGAAGAGCTGGGATCACCAGCCGCTGGTAGACGCCAGTCAGCAGTACATGCGCAACCACATCGACCTCGACGATCTGGAGCGTAAAGCACGTTATCCACAACCCTGCCAAAACCAATAATGTTAAGGGGAATGCCATGCGTAGGTTATCCACAGCAATGACGGTCGGGCTTCTGGCTCTGGGCAGTGCATCGGCGTATGCCGATCAGAGTTGCGAGACGGTGAAAATGGCCGACCCTGGCTGGAGCGACATTGCCGCGACCAACGCCATCACCGGGTTTCTGCTGGACGGCATGGGCTACAAGGCCAAGGTCGACACGCTGGCGGTGCCGATCACCTTTGGCGGCTTGAAAGATGGTCAGGTCGACGTGTTTCTGGGTAACTGGATGCCAGCACAACAAGGTTTCTACGACAAGTTCGTGGCCACCGGCGATGTCACGCAACTGGCGAAGAACCTCGACGGCACCGAGTTCACGCTCGCCGTCCCGGATTACGTCTGGGACGCGGGTGTGCATGACTTTTCCGACCTGAACAAATACGCCGACAAGTTCGACAAGAAGATCTACGGCATCGGCTCCGGCGCTCCCGCCAACATCTCCTTGCAGGAAATCATCAAGAAGAACGATTTCGACATGGGCCAGTGGAAACTGGTCGAGTCCAGCGAGCAGGCAATGCTGGCGGAAGTGTCTCGCGCGGTGAAAAAACAGAAGTTCGTGACCTTCCTCGGCTGGACCCCGCACCCGATGAACGTGCAGCTGAAAATGCACTATCTGAAGGGCGGCGAGAAGTACTTCGGCGACACCGGCAGCGTCCACACCCTGACTCGCAAAGGTTATGCACAAGCCTGCCCGAACGTCGGCAAACTGCTTACCAACCTGAGTTTCACCCAGGAAATGGAGAACAGCATCATGGCCGAGGTGGTGAACAAGAAAGTCAGCAATGCTGATGCGGCCAAGGCATGGATCAAGGCTAATCCGGCGGTACTGGATAAATGGCTGGATGGGGTGAAAACAGTGGATGGAAAGGATGCGTTGGGGGCGGTGAAAGCCAAACTCTGAACCCCCGCCGCTGATCGTTCCCACGCTCTGCACGGGAACGATCAGCGATCGGTGTCTCGTCCTGCTACCCTTGCGCAAAATCTCACCCGAGAGGAACCATGGCCTTCCCAAGTCGCCATTCGCTCTTCCCCTTCCTCACCTGGATGCCCCGGCAAACCCGCGCCAGCGTCGGTCGTGACCTGATCGTCGGCCTCAGCGGCGCGATTCTCGCGCTGCCGCAATCCATTGCCTACGCGCTGATCGCCGGTCTCCCACCTGAGTACGGTCTATACGCTGCGATTATTCCGGTGCTGATCGCGTGTCTCTGGGGTTCTTCGTGGCACTTGATCTGCGGTCCTACGGCGGCGATTTCTATTGTGTTGTACGCCAGCGTCAGTCCTCTGGCTGTTCCTGCGTCAGAGGACTACGTCACTCTGATCCTGTTACTGACGCTGCTTGCCGGCATTTTTCAGTGGCTGCTCGGTTTACTGCGCTTCGGCGCCTTGGTGAATTTTGTCTCGCACTCGGTGGTGCTGGGTTTCGCCCTCGGCGCGGCGGTGGTGATTGCCATCGGCCAACTGCCGAATTTGTTGGGGCTGGACTTGCCCAACCAGGCAACAGCGCTGAACAGTTTGATGATGCTGCTCAGTCATCTCGGCGAAGTGGATAACCCCTCGCTAATGCTGGGCCTGGCGACGGTCGTCGTGGGCGTGATCCTGAAATTGCTCCTGCCGCGCTGGCCGACGCTATTGATCACCCTGGCGCTGAGCGGATTGCTGGTCTGGCTCTGGCCATCGATGTTCGGCCATGTGAAGTTGGTCAGCGCGTTTGTCGGGCGGCTGCCGCCCTTCAGCCCGCTGCCGCTGGATCTGGACCTGATTCTGCGCTTGCTACCCAGCGCGGTGGCGGTGGGCATGCTCGGGCTGGTCACCAGTCTGTCGATTGCCCGATCCTTGTCGGCCCGCTCCCAGCAGTTGCTGGACGCCAACCAAGAGGTCCGCGCCCAGGGTTTATCGAACATGGTCGGTGCGTTTTTTTCCGGATCGCTGTCAGCCGGTTCCTTCACCCGCTCCGGCCTGAGCTACGAAGCGGGTGCCTGCTCGCCGATGGCCGGTGTTTTTTCGGCGGTGTGGGTGGCGCTGTTCGCCATCTTCGGCGCGAATTTGATCGCACACATTCCGATCCCGGCCATGGCCGGCAGCATTTTGTTGATCGCCTGGGGGCTGGTGGATCATCGCGGCATTCGCGCGTTGTTGCGGGTCAGCCGCGCCGAGTTCCTGGTCATGGCGCTGACCTGTGTCGCCACGCTGCTGTTGGAATTGCAGACCGCGATCTACGCCGGGGTGCTGGCTTCGCTGTTCTTCTACCTCAAACGCACCTCGCAACCGCGGGTTCAGCATTGGCGTGATGGAGATGAAGACATTCTGCGGGTTGGCGGTTCGATCTTTTTTGGCGCCAGTCATTACCTGCAAGTACGCCTGCAACGGATGCACGGCGCACGCGTGGTGATCGAAGCGCAGCAAATCAACTTCATCGACTATTCGGGCGTGGAGATGCTGCACCAGGAAGCGCGACGGCTACTGCGCCAGGATCGCAGCCTGACCCTGCGGCGGGCACGGCCGCAGGTGGTGGAAGAATTGAGGAAGCTGGAAGGCGCGGAGAAATGCCCGATCCGGTTTGAGGACTGATCCGAAGTCGGGGTCGCGGCCATTCGCGAGCAAGCCCGCTCCCACATTCGATCGCATTCTTCTGGGAGAACTCGGTAAAAATGTGGGAGCGGGCTTGCTCGCGAAGCTCTTAAAGTGCGAGTTGGCGGCGAAGTTCAGCCAGCACCGGCGCCGTGTCCGGGCGCACGCCGCGCCACAGGAAGAACGCTTCTGCCGCTTGTTCGGCGAGCATCCCCAAGCCATCCATCGACACTGCCGCGCCATGTTCACTGGCCCAACGGCAGAATGAGGTCGGCTCCTTGCCGTACATCATGTCGTAGCACACCGTTTTGCCCGGCTCGATCAAACTGCTGGCAATCGGCGGTACATCCCCTGACAGACTGGCGGACGTCGCGTTGATGATCAGGTCCACTGACTCCTTCAACCAATCAAAACCACTGGCCGACACCGGCCCCAAGTCCGCGAACAATTCCGCCAACAGTTCGGCTTTTTCCACCGTGCGGTTAGCAATGACTACCGAAGCGGGTTGCTCGGCCAGCAACGGCTCCAGCGCACCGCGCACCGCGCCGCCGGCACCGAGCAGCAGGATGCGTTTGCCCTTGAGGCTGAAACCGGCGTTGACCGCCAGGTCTCGCACCAGTCCGGCGCCATCGGTGTTGTCGCCCAGCAGGCTGCCATCAGCCAGTTTGCTCAGGGTGTTCACCGCACCGGCGCGCTGCGCCCGCGCCGTCAGACTGTTCGCCAGACGATAGGCCTCTTCCTTGAACGGCACCGTCACATTCGCCCCACGACCTTCGAGGAAAAACGTCCGGGCGCAGGTAGAAAAATCGTCGAGGGGCGCCAGCAACGTGCTGTAGTCGAGTTTTTGAGCCGTCTGTTCGGCGAACAGACGGTGGATCAGCGGCGACTTGCTGTGGCCAATCGGATTACCGAAAACGACATAACGGTCCATCAGAATTCCTCTTTCAGGCCTTGGCCAACCAATCGCGGTCTTGCAGGAAGTACTCGGTGAGCCGTGCTTCTTCGCTGCCCGGCTCGGCTTTCCAGTCGTAACCCCAGCGTACTTGCGGCGGCAGGGACATCAGGATCGACTCGGTACGCCCGCCCGATTGCAGACCGAACAGCGTGCCACGATCGTAGACCAGATTGAATTCAACGTAGCGCCCACGGCGGAATTCCTGGAATTCACGCTGTTTGGCGGTAAACGCATCATTTTTGCGGCGCTGCACGATCGGCAGGTAGGCGTCGATGAACGCGTCACCGATGGCGCGCATGAAGGCGAAGCTGGTGTCGAAGTCCCACTCGTTCAAGTCATCGAAAAACAGGCCGCCGATACCGCGCGGCTCGTGGCGATGCTTGATGTGGAAGTAGCTGTCACACCAGGCCTTGTAGCGCGAGTAGACGTCCGGGCCAAACGGCGCGCAGGCCTGCTCGGCGACGCGGTGCCAGTGCACGCAGTCTTCTTCATTGCCGTAATAAGGGGTCAGGTCGAAGCCACCGCCGAACCACCAGACCGGTTCTTCGCCTTCTTTTTCAGCGATGAAAAAGCGCACGTTGGCGTGGGACGTCGGCACATGCGGGTTGTGCGGGTGAATAACCAAAGAGACGCCAAGGGCTTCGAAGCCACGGCCGGCCAGTTCTGGCCGATGAGCGCTGGCGGACGGTGGGAGACCGCTGCCGAAGACGTGGGAAAAGTTGACGCCGCCCTTTTCGATGACCGCGCCGTTTTCGATCACTCGGGTGCGACCGCCACCGCCGGCAGGCCGGGTCCAGGCGTCTTCGACGAACTGCGTGCCGCCGTCTTCAGCTTCGAGGGCCGCGCAGATGCGGTCTTGCAGGTCGAGCAGGTAGGCTTTTACGGCCTCGGTGCGGGTCGTCATGTCATCACCTTGAATCGGGCAAAGCTACGCGGCGCTCCATCGGAGCGGGGGCCGGCGCAAATGGGCGCGTAGCATAACATCGCAGATGGACCTGCCGCAGTTGACGAAGATCAAGCATAGGAGTCCGATAGGGAGCTTCGCGCTACAACCCTAGTAGCTAAGACCTAAGGAGAGTTCTGATGGCTAAGCGTATCCAGTTCCGCGCCCATGGCGGCCCCGAGGTGCTCGAGTATGTTGACTACCAACCCGCCGAGCCCGGCCCGCAGCAGGTTCGCGTCACCAACAAGGCCATCGGCCTGAATTTCATCGACACCTATTTCCGCAGCGGTCTCTATGCGCCGCCAGCCCTGCCATCGGGCCTGGGCTCGGAAGGCGCGGGCGTGGTCGAGGCCGTGGGCAGTGAAGTCACCCGGTTCAAGGTCGGTGATCGCGTGGCGTATGGCAGCGGTCCGTTGGGCGCCTACAGCGACGTTCACGTGTTGCCGGAGGCCAATCTGGTGCACCTGCCGGACGCGATCAGCTTCGAACAGGCCGCCGGCGTAATGCTCAAGGGCCTGACCGTGCAGTACCTGCTGCGTCAGACTTATGAGCTCAAGGGTGGCGAAACCATCCTGTTTCACGCCGCGGCCGGTGGTGTCGGCTCCCTGGCTTGCCAATGGGCCAAGGC
Organism: Pseudomonas sp. ANT_J28; assembly: GCF_008370005.1. Classification (NCBI taxonomy): domain Bacteria; kingdom Pseudomonadati; phylum Pseudomonadota; class Gammaproteobacteria; order Pseudomonadales; family Pseudomonadaceae; genus Pseudomonas; species Pseudomonas sp. ANT_J28. The sequence continues at coordinate 113,376 of NZ_VOBM01000005.1, read as the reverse complement.
CTTGGGCGTGAAGTTGATCGGCACGGTCAGCTCACCGGAGAAAGCCGCACTGGCCAAGACCAACGGCGCTTGGGCGACCATCGATTACAGTCATGAAAACGTCGCACAGCGCGTACTGGAATTGACTGACGGCAAAAAGGTCCCGGTGGTGTACGACGGCGTGGGCAAGGACACCTGGCTGACTTCGCTTGATAGCACGGCACCTCGCGGTCTGGTGGTGAGCTTCGGCAATGCGTCGGGCGCGGTTGACGGGGTGAGCCTGGGAATTCTGTCGGCGAAAGGTTCGCTGTACGTGACTCGCCCGACCCTGGCGACCTACGCCAACAACGCTGAAAACCTGCAGCGTATGGCGGATGAACTGTTCGAGATGATCATCAGCGGCAAGCTGAAAGTGGACATCAGCCAGAAGTATCCATTGGCTGAAGCGGCGAAGGCGCAGAACGAGTTGTCAGCACGGCGTACGACTGGTTCGACTGTTTTATTGCCTTGAGGGCCTCTTCGCGAGCAAGCCCGCTCCAACAGGAGACCGCTTGATTCTGTGGGAGAGAGCTTGCTCGCGATGAACGATAACGCGGTCTCAATCCGGGCGCACAACGTGGCCGGTTGCCAGGTCTCGGATCACGCTCGGGTTCTTGCGCCCACCCAGATTCCCGCCCAACACCAAATCCAACTGCCCACGGAAATACTGCTCCACGCGAATCCGTGTGCGCGCCGCCGGCCGGCCCTGTGGATTGGCCGAGGTCGACACCAGCGGCCCGACCAACGCACACAAATCCCGCACCAGCGGATGATCGCTGACCCGCAGCGCCACCGTTTCATGCACGCCGGTAATCCACTGGGGCAACATATTCTGATGCGGCACCAGCCAGGTGTTCGGTCCCGGCCAGGTGCTGGCCATGCGGTCCATCCACAGCTCCGGGAAGTCTTCGAAGAGGAAGTCGAACTGCCGGATGTTGTCGGCGACCAGAATCAGCCCCTTACCCACAGACCGGCCCTTGAGCATCAACAGACGCTCAACCGCCTCTTCGTCCCATGGGTCGCAACCCAGCCCCCAGACCGCTTCGGTTGGATAGGCAATCACCGCACCTGCGCGAATGGCTTGCGCGGCTTGTTGCACACGCCAACTGTTAACCATGAAAAACTCTCCGGAATAAGGCTCTGCGCAGTTTACCGATCTTCCTTATAAAACCTAGCTCACCCGCGCAAACCAGCGCCCGCTTTCGCAGACCGCCCGACCATCCATTTCCAGTTCCGTCAGTGCCGCCAGCACTTTCGGCAAGGCCCAGCCGCTGGTGACGGACAACGCTTCACTGGTATGCGGCGCCGCATGCAGCAGAATGAGCAACGGATGTGTCACCGCTGGTGTCGCTGTGGGTAACGGCAACTGCTGCCAGCCACGCAAGGCTTCGAGGATATGCTCGATGGTTTCTACCAGCACCGCGCCGTCGCGGATCAGTTGATGACAACCCTTTGCACCAGGGTGGTGGATCGACCCGGGAATTGCATACACCTCGCGCCCTTGTTCCGCCGCCAGCCTTGCGGTGATCAACGAACCGCTGGCGACACTCGCCTCGACCACCAGCACGCCCAGGGATAAACCGCTGATGATTCGATTGCGCCGGGGGAAGTTACTGGCGGTCGGCCCGGCGTCCAGCGGGAACTCCGAAAGTACAGCGCTGCCCGAGGCGATCATGGCATCCGCCAGCCTTCGATTGCGCTGTGGATAAAACTTTTCAAGTCCCGTGCCAAGTACACCGACCGTTCGCCCGCCCACGTCCAAAGCGGCTTGATGGGCGGCGGCATCAATGCCCAGCGCCAAACCGCTGGTAATGACAAAACCGGCGCCGGCCAGACTGCGGGAAAAGGCGGCGGCGGTGTCCATGCCTGGCCGCGAAGCGCGACGGCTGCCGACCATCGCCAGTTGCGGTTTTTCCAGAATGCCGGGATCGCCCGCCACGAATAACAGCGGCGGCGCATCACTGATTTCCGCCAGCAGTGCCGGGTAGTCAGGTTGGTCCAACATCAGTAAATGCTGGCCCGGACGCTCTAACCAGGCCAATGCGTGGCTCGCGCCATCACGGATTTCACTGGAGCGCCTGGCCTCCGCGCAAGCGAGGGGCAAACCCAACGAACGCCAGGCACTGGCCGGCGCGCTGATAGCCTTGGACGCCGAGCCGAAGGCCTCTAGCAATTTCTTGAAACGCGCAGGGCCGAGTTCCGGCAAGCGATGCAAACGTAAACGAGCTTCCAGTTCCGCAGGGGAAACCGGTGCAAAAGTAGACAGCGACATGGATCATCCTTGATCGTTATGAGCCCCGTTCAAACGGGAATAAGCTGTGGATAACTCTGTTGGTAACTTGTGGAACCTGCTAAGGATTTCGCACCTTGTCCAGCACCGCCAAGGAGCGTGATGCCTTGAGCACCAGCCCGTAGCTGAGCTTGTCATAGGTGCGAAAAACCATCAGCAGACCGGCGCGCTCATCCGGGATTTTCAGTGGCTGACCGGTGATCCGGTCACGCACGGTCTCGCCGGTTTTCATCACCACCAACACGTTGCCTTCGGCCAGGCCATCGCGCTGGCCCTTGTTCAGCGTGACCACATCCAGCGCGCCAATTTGGGTCACCCCGCGCGGCACGTCGATGATCAACCCGTTGATCTCGGTTTTTGGCGCACTGGGCATGAAGGTCGAGTTGATCGATCGCTCTTCACCGCTGAACAAGCGGTCGCCGAGGCGAACTTCCTGAGTGGTGCGTTGCAACGCCAGCGTGGCAACGTCGCCTTCGGTGGCCACAATCTCGCCGCCGCCAATGTCGTCGGCATTGATCCCCAAAAATTCTTTACTGACAGGATCGGTGTAGACCTTTCCCTGGCGGAAGATGCCGTAAACCGGCTCAGCCGGATCGAAATGGCCGCGAGCGAAAATTCGGTCACCGGTGCCACTGAGCACGCGTTCGGCATCGCCGGCGACGATATAAGGCGCCTTGTCGAAGTCCTCGACCTTGTCGACGATGCGGTTGCTCAGCAGAAAGCTGTTGATCGATTGCAGCGGAATGCTCGGGATCGCATCGGCAACCGGGCTACTGCGGATGCGTGGCGACAGCTTGATGGTGCCTCGGGAAGCGCCGCGGTTGAGGGTCAGGCGTGGCTGCCCGTTGACGTAAACCAGCGACAACGAGTCGCCGGGGTAGATGAGATTGGGGTTTTCGATTTGTGGATTGGCCTGCCAGAGTTCCGGCCATTTCCACGGTTCACGAAGGAATTTCCCCGATATGTCCCAGAGTGTGTCACCCGATACCACGGTGTATTGCTGTGGAAAACCTTCCTTGAGTTGCACTTGCCCGTGCGCCAAACCGGCCGAGGCCAGAAGGAGCAAGGCGAGTAGTGATTTCCTCATGCGGTGAATCCCTTTATTATGTGCGTTCGCGTGAAACGCCAGAGCCCTCGTGGCTCGCTCCCGACTCTTTAACAAAAAGAAAAGGAGCTACGCTTCACAACGGTAGCCTGCATCTTCGGACCCGCCAGGCCATCGACCCGACATTACCTCAAACGTGCAGCAATTAAGCTTATGGCCATTTTAGACATCCTCGAATTCCCCGATTCGCGCCTGCGCACTATCGCCAAACCTGTGGCCGTAGTGGACGACGAAGTGCGTCAGTTGGTCGATGACATGTTTGAAACAATGTATGAAGCGCCAGGCATCGGCCTCGCCGCGACCCAGGTCAACGTGCACAAACGTATCGTCGTGATGGACCTCTCCGAAGACCGCAGCGAACCACGGGTGTTCATCAACCCCGAGTACGAAACCCTGACCGACGAGATGGAGCAATATCAGGAAGGCTGCCTCTCGGTGCCGGGTTTCTACGAAAACGTCGATCGCCCGCAAAAAGTCAAAATCAAAGCCCTGGACCGCGACGGCCAGCCTTACGAACTGATCGCCGAAGGCCTGCTCGCCGTGTGCATCCAGCATGAATGCGACCACCTGAATGGCAAATTGTTCGTCGACTACCTGTCCAGTCTCAAACGCGACCGAATCAAGAAGAAACTGGAAAAGCTCCATCGCCAGAACGCTTGATGCCCTCCTTCCAAAGGCTTGCTGCGGCAAGCCTTTTTCTTTTGCGAGACCTTTTGAATGACTGAGCCACTGCGCATCGTCTTTGCCGGCACCCCGGAATTCGCCGCCGAACACCTCAAGGCCCTGCTCGACAGCCCTTACGAGATCGTCGCGGTTTACACCCAACCGGACCGTCCGGCGGGTCGCGGGCAAAAACTGATGCCAAGCCCGGTCAAGCAGTTGGCTCTGGAAAACAACATTCCTGTGCTGCAACCGCCGACGCTGCGCAACGAAGACGCTCAGGCTGAACTGGCCGCGCTCAAACCGGATTTGCTGGTGGTGGTCGCCTACGGCCTGATCCTGCCGCAAGTGGTGCTGGATATTCCACGCCTGGGCTGCATCAACAGCCACGCCTCCTTGCTGCCACGCTGGCGCGGTGCGGCGCCGATCCAGCGCGCCGTCGAAGCGGGCGACAGCGAAAGCGGTGTGACCGTGATGCGTATGGAACTGGGACTCGACACCGGGCCGATGCTGCTGAAAGTCACCACGCCGATCACCAGTGAAGACACCGGCGGCAGCCTCCACGACCGTCTGGCCGAAATGGGCCCGCCAGCGGTGATTCAGGCGATTTCCGGGCTCGCTGCCGGAACGCTGGAAGGCGAAGTGCAGGACGACAGCCTCGCCACTTATGCTCACAAATTGAACAAGGACGAAGCGCGCATCGACTGGAGTTGCCCGGCGGTTGAGCTGGAACGTCTGGTTCGCGCCTTCAATCCGTGGCCGATCTGCCACAGTACGCTGAATGGCGAAGCATTGAAGGTGCTGGCCGCCAGCCTCGCCGAAGGGCAGGGCGCTCCCGGTGAAATCCTCAGCGCCAGCAAGGATGGTTTGATTGTCGCCTGCGGTGAGCAAGCCCTGTGCCTGACTCGTCTGCAATTGCCCGGCGGCAAGGCGCTGAACTTCAGCGACTTGTTCAACAGCCGTCGTGAGAAATTCGCCGTCGGCACCGTTCTCGGTCAAGCGGCGGACGCTCAATGAATCCACGTCTGGCCGCCGCCAAGGCACTCGCCGCTGTTCTTAACGGAAAAGCCTCACTCAACAGTTCTCTGCCGACGCAAATGGACAAGGTCGAAGACCGTGATCGAGGCTTCACCCAAGACCTGGCGTTCGGTACCGCTCGCTGGCAGCCACGTTTGTCGGCGCTGGCGGCCAAGTTGCTGCAGAAGCCGTTCAAGGCAGCCGACGCCGATGTCGAAGCGCTGTTGCTGGTCGGTCTCTACCAGTTGCTCTATACACGGGTTCCGGCCCATGCCGCCATTGGCGAAACCGTGGGTTGCGCCGACAAGCTGAAAAAACCCTGGGCCAAGGCCTTGCTCAACGCCGTGCTGCGCCGTGCCCAGCGTGAAAGCGAAGCGCTGCTGGCGGAGCTGGAACATGACCCGGTGGTGCGCACTGCCCACCCGCGCTGGCTGCAAAAATCCCTGAAAGCCTTCTGGCCTGAGCAGTGGGAAGCCATTTGTGCGGCGAACAACGCGCATCCGCCGATGATCCTGCGGGTCAACCGTCGTCATCACAGCCGCGATGCTTACCTCGGGTTGCTGACCGACGCCGACCTCGCCGCCACGCCGTGTGTTTACAGTCAGGACGGCATCGTTCTCGACGCCGCTGCCGATGTGCGCAGCTTGCCGGGATTTGCCGAAGGCTGGATCAGCGTTCAGGACGAAGCCGCGCAACTGGCCGCCGACCTGCTCGACCTGGCACCGGGCCAACGGGTGCTGGACGCCTGCTGCGCACCGGGCGGCAAGACCTGCCACATCCTTGAAGCCGAGCCGGCACTCGCCGGCGTGGTAGCGGTGGACCTGGAAGCCAAGCGTTTGGTGCGGGTGCGGGAAAACCTCGCACGCCTGGGCCTGAGCGCCGAACTGATCGCCGCCGACGGCCGCGACACCGCCACCTGGTGGGACGGCAAGCCCTTCCAGCGCATTCTGCTGGACGCGCCGTGCTCGGCCACCGGCGTCATCCGTCGTCATCCCGACATCAAGCTGACTCGCCAACCGGACGACATCGCTGCTCTGGCGGTGCTTCAAGGTGAGCTGCTCGACGCCATGTGGATAACTTTGGAAGTCGGTGGAATTCTGCTGTACGCCACCTGCTCCACGCTGCCGACCGAGAACACCGAAGTCATTGAAGCCTTCCTCGCTCGCACGTCTGGCGCCCGTGAACTGGACCTCGCGACTCAAGCCGGTATCAAGCAACCTCACGGCCGCCAATTGCTGGCCCAGGACGGCGGCCACGACGGGTTCTACTACGCCAAGCTGATCAAGATCGCCGCCGCGCGCGGTTAATGGGTTTTAAGGGAGTGACTGGATGAAAATCATCATCCTCGGCGCAGGGCAGGTCGGCGGTTCGCTGGCAGAACACTTGGCCAGCGAGGCCAACGACATCACCGTGGTCGACACTGATGGCGAACGCCTGCGCGACCTCGGCGATCGGCTGGACATCCGCACCGTGCAGGGCCGCGGCTCGCTGCCGACGGTGCTGCGTCAGGCTGGCGCGGACGACGCCGACATGCTGGTGGCGGTGACCAACAGCGACGAAACCAACATGATTGCCTGCCAGGTAGCCCACTCCCTGTTCCACACGCCGACCAAAATCGCCCGGGTTCGCGAAGCCGCCTACCTGACTCGCTCCGAGCTGTTCGACAACGAAGCGATTCCGGTGGACGTGCTGATCAGCCCGGAGCAAGTGGTCACCAATTACATCAAGCGCCTGATCCAGCATCCGGGCGCCTTGCAGGTGATCGACTTCGCCGAAGGCAAAGCCCAATTGGTGGCGGTCAAGGCGTACTACGGCGGCCCGCTGGTGGGCCAGCAACTGCGACAGTTGCGTGAGCACATGCCAAATGTCGAAACCCGTGTTGCGGCGATTTTCCGTCGTGATCGGCCGATCCTGCCGCAGGGCGATACGGTGATCGAGGCGGACGACGAAGTCTTTTTCATCGCCGCCAAGGCGAATATTCGCGCCGTGATGAGCGAAATGCGTCGCCTCGATGAGAGCTACAAGCGCATCGTCATCGCGGGCGGCGGGCAGATCGGTGAACGCCTGGCCGAGGCCATCGAAAGCCGTTACCAAGTGAAGATCATCGAAATGAACCCGGCGCGCTGCCGTCATCTTTCGGACACCCTCGACAGCACTGTGGTGCTGCAGGGCAGCGCTTCGGATCGGGATCTGCTGCTGGAAGAGAACATCGCTGACGCTGACCTTTTCCTGGCCCTGACCAACGACGACGAAGCCAACATCATGTCGTCACTGCTGGCCAAGCGCCTGGGCGCGAAGAAGGTGATGACGATCATCAACAACCCGGCCTACGTCGACCTGATCCAGGGCGGCGACATCGACATCGCTATCAGCCCGCAATTGGCCACCATCGGCACCTTGCTGGCGCACGTGCGCCGTGGCGATATCGTCAGCGTGCACTCATTGCGCCGGGGCGCGGCGGAAGCCATCGAGGCGATTGCCCACGGCGATGAAAAGTCGAGTAAGGTCATCGGCAAGGCCATTGAGAACATTGGCCTGCCGCCGGGCACCACCATTGGCGCAATCATCCGTGACGAAGAGGTGATCATTGCCCACGACGACACCGTGATTGCGGCGGGCGACCATGTGATTCTGTTCCTTGTGGATAAGAAACATATTCGGGATGTTGAAAAGCTGTTTCATGTGGGACTCAGCTTCTTCTAACTGATCGTTCCCACGCTCTGCGTGGGAACGATCGCTGTCCAAAGAGGTGCGAACGATGATCGAATCCCTGGAAAAAATGCTCGCCAAGGGTGTGGATAACTCATTGCTGCGCTTCGGGCTGGGCAAGGGTTATCTGGACCTTGGGGAAAACGCCAAGGCGGCCGAGCATTTCCAGCGTTGCGTCGAATTCGATCCGAAGTACTCAGCGGCCTGGAAGCTAATGGGCAAGGCCCATCTGGGGCTGAAGGATTTCGCGGCGGCACGTCAGGCGTGGGAACTGGGCCTGGAAGCCGCTCGCGCCCATGGCGACAAGCAGGCCGAAAAGGAAATGACCGTGTTTCTGAAGAAGCTTGAGCGTCAGGCTCACTGATCAGAGATAGCGCAGGCCAATGCCCTCGGCATCCACCAGCACCACTTCCATGCGCACCCGCGGCGCGCCTGTGGGTAAGTCCTGCACCTGACCGTACACCACCGCGCCCTTGGGCAATGCCGACAAGCCCGGATGCTTGACGTAGACGCCTGTCGTCGAAAGGTTACGCGTCTGGCCCAAGCATTCGCCGAAACTGTGGTGACTGATCTTGATGCGAAACGATTTGCGGTGTTCGGACATCTTCTGCGCCCTTTACTGAACGGTTGTGGATAACCCTGGCCCCTAGGTTATCCACAGATCATGCCAATTAACTCAGTACCAGCGTTCTTCGCCCGGCGGACGCTTCTTGAAGCGCTTCATGCTCCACATGTACTGGCTCGGATACGCCCGCACATAGCGCTCGACCACCTGGCTCATGGCGGCGCAGGACGTCTCGGTATCGGTGCTGTACATGGCCTCTGGCGCGGCTTCGAGGATCACTTTGTAACCCGATCCGTCCGGCAGACGTAGCGCATGCAGGAACACGCCGACCGCTTTGCCGCCGGCGAGCATGTTCGGTACGAATTTGCTGGTCAGGGCCTGAGTGGCGAAGAACGGTACGAAGATCCCGGCGGATTCGGACGGTTCCGGGTCAGCGGGAATGCCCACTGCACCACCTTTGCGCACTTCCTTGATGACGCTGAGGATGCCTTCCTTGGTGGAGGCGGCAACCCGGTTACCCAATTGCACCCGCTGCTTGCGCAGCAAATCATCCACAGCCTTCAATTTCGGCGGGCGATAGAAAATGATCGGTTTGCACTGGCTGCAATAGAAGTGGTTCAACACTTCCCAATTGCCCAGGTGGCTGGTGATACCGACGACACCCTTGCCGGAGGCGAGTGCGTCCTTTAATACGTCGAGACCTTCGACTTCACGCACCAGGTCGATGGAGCGCTGGGCCGGCCAGATCCAGGCGCAGGCACTTTCGGTCAGGGACTTGCCGATGTCTTTAAGGCTCTGGCCGACAAGACGCTCCCGTTCAGCCGCGTCCATGTCCGGGAAACACTTGGCGAGGTTGATCCGCACCACATCGCGTGAACGGTTGGGGGTTTTCCACATGACCCAGCCGATGGCCGAGCCCACGGCCTGCACTGCCCGCCACGGGAGCAGGGCAAACAGCCGCAGAGCGCCTACCAGCAAGGCGCCTTTAAACTTATCCACAGGTCACTCCTGATCTTGTGCTGTGCGCGAGGCGGCTATTCTAACCGCCGTTCGCGAGCGCCGCGTAGCGATCGCAATCCTGGGTGTGGTCCATGACCATGCCCGAGGCCTGCATCAGCGCGTAGCAAATAGTCGGGCCGACGAACGTGAAGCCGGCCTTTTTCAGGCCTTTGCTCATCTCCACGGCGGTCGGCGTCACGGCCGGCACTTCACTGCGGTCCTTGAAATGATTGATCACAGGCTTGCCGTCGACGAAGGACCAGAGAAATTCCACCGGATCCTCCAGCGCCAGCCAGGCCTGGGCATTGCGCCGGGCCGCATTGAGTTTGAGGCGATTGCGAATGATGCCCGGATCGAGCATCAACTCATCAATTTCGGCGTCGCTCATCTGCGCCACGCGCTGTACGTCGAAACCGAACATCACCTGACGATAGTGCTCACGTTTACGCAGCACGGTGATCCAGGAAAGGCCGGCCTGGAACCCTTCGAGCAAAAGCAACTCGAACAAACCCTGCGCATCGCGTAGCGGCGTGCCCCACTCCTGATCGTGATAAGCCATGTACAGCGGATCTTCGGAACACCAAAAGCAGCGTGGCATAAGGCTCCAGGGGGCGTGCGCAGGACCGAATCGGGTATACTCCCGCTCTTTAAATCGCAGCCCAAGAAACAGGTGAATTTCGTGAGCCAGCCTACGCCAGCCGTGCGTACCTTCCAAGACTTGATCCTCGCCCTCCAGCAATACTGGGCCGAACAAGGTTGTGTGGTACTTCAGCCCTACGATATGGAAGTAGGCGCCGGGACTTTCCACACTGCCACGTTCCTGCGTGCCATTGGCCCGGAAACCTGGAACGCCGCTTATGTGCAGCCCAGTCGTCGCCCGACTGACGGCCGCTACGGCGAAAACCCGAACCGTCTGCAGCACTACTACCAGTTCCAGGTCGTGCTGAAGCCAAACCCGGACAACTTCCAGGAACTGTACCTGGGCTCCCTCAAGCATGTCGGCCTGGACCCATTGGTCCACGATATACGCTTCGTTGAAGACAACTGGGAATCGCCAACACTGGGCGCCTGGGGTCTGGGCTGGGAAGTCTGGCTCAACGGCATGGAAGTGACACAGTTCACTTACTTCCAGCAAGCGGGCGGCATCGAGTGCTACCCGGTGACCGGCGAGATCACCTACGGTCTCGAGCGTCTGGCCATGTACCTGCAAGGCGTGGACTCGGTCTACGACCTGGTCTGGGCTGACGGTCCGTTCGGCAAGGTGACCTACGGCGACGTGTTCCACCAGAACGAAGTGGAGCAGTCGACCTATAACTTCGAACACGCCAACGTCGAGAAGCTGTTCGAACTGTTCGATTTCTACGAAAGCGAAGCCAAGCGCCTGATCGAACTCGACCAGCCGCTGCCGTTGCCGAGCTACGAAATGGTGTTGAAGGCGTCCCATACCTTCAACCTGCTGGATGCGCGCCGGGCGATCTCGGTGACCGCGCGTCAGCAATACATTCTGCGTGTCCGCACCCTGGCGCGTTCCGTTGCGCAAGCCTACCTGCTGGCTCGCGCCAAACTGGGCTTCCCGATGGCGACCCCGGACCTGCGTGACGAAGTGTTGGCTAAGCTGGAGGCTGCACAATGAGTGCTCAAGATTTTCTGGTTGAACTGGGCACCGAAGAACTGCCACCCAAAGCCCTGAACATCCTGGCCGACGCGTTCCTGGCCGGTATCGACAAGGGCCTGCAAGCCGCTGGCCTGAACTACGAGACCAAAACCGTCTACGCCGCGCCACGTCGCCTGGCCGTGCTGATCACCGATCTGGCGACTCAGCAGCCGGATCGCAGCATCAACCTCGACGGCCCGCCACGTCAGGCCGCGTTCGATGCCGAAGGTAACCCGACTCAAGCGGCATTGGGCTTCGCCAAGAAGTGCGGCGTCGACCTGAGCGAAATCGATCAGAGCGGCCCGAAACTGCGCTACAGCCAAAGCATTGCCGGCAAGCCAACCGCGAGTCTGCTGCCGACCATCGTCGAAGATTCCCTGAACGACCTGCCGATTCCCAAGCGCATGCGCTGGGGTGCTCGCAAGGAAGAATTCGTTCGTCCGACCCAGTGGCTGGTGATGCTGCTCGGTGACAATGTCATCGATTGCACGATCCTTGCCCAAAAGTCCGGCCGTGATTCCCGTGGTCACCGCTTCCACCACCCGGAAAGCGTACGCATCACCTCGCCGGCCAATTACCTGACCGACCTGCGTGCCGCTTACGTATTGGCTGATGCCAACGAGCGTCGCGAACTGATCAGCAAGCGCGTCGAAGAGCTGGCGACGATGCAGGAAGGGACGGCGATCGTGCCGCCAGCCCTGCTCGACGAAGTGACCGCGCTGGTTGAATGGCCGGTGCCGCTGGTGTGCTCGTTCGAAGAGCGTTTCCTCGACGTGCCGCAAGAAGCCTTGATCACCACCATGCAGGACAACCAGAAGTATTTCTGCCTGCTGGATGCCGACGGCAAGTTGCTGCCACGTTTCATTACCGTGGCCAACATCGAAAGCAAAGACCCGCAGCAGATCATCGCCGGCAACGAGAAAGTGGTTCGCCCACGCCTGACCGACGCCGAGTTCTTCTTCAAGCAAGACAAGAAGCAGAAACTCGAAGACTTCAACCTGCGCCTGCAGAACGTGGTGTTCCAGGAAAAACTCGGCAGCGTCTACGACAAGGCCGAGCGCGTTTCCAAACTCGCCGCGTTCATCGCTCAACGCATTGGCGGCAACGCCGCATGGGCTTCCCGTGCCGGCCTGCTGTCCAAGTGCGACCTGGCGACCGAGATGGTCGGTGAGTTCCCGGAGATGCAAGGTGTCGCTGGTTACTACTACGCCCTCAACGACGGCGAGCCGGAAGAAGTCGCACTGGCACTGAACGAGCAGTACATGCCGCGCGGTGCCGGTGCCGAACTGCCAACAACCCTGACCGGTGCGGCCGTGGCCATCGCTGACAAGCTCGACACACTGGTGGGCATTTTCGGTATCGGCATGCTGCCAACCGGTAGCAAAGACCCGTACGCCTTGCGCCGTGCTGCGCTGGGTGTGTTGCGCATCCTGATCGACAAGAAGCTCGACCTCGATTTGAACGATGCCGTGGCGTTCGCCGTGAATGCGTTCGGTACAAAGGTCAAGGTTGCCGGCCTCAACGATTCGGTACTGGAGTTCATCTTCGACCGTCTGCGTGCCCGTTACGAAGACGAAGGCGTTGATGTAGGGACTTACCTGTCGGTGCGTGCCCTGAAACCGGGTTCGGCGTTGGACTTCGATCAGCGCGTACAAGCGGTAGAAGCCTTCCGCAAACTGCCGGAAGCCGCTGCCCTCGCCGCGGTGAACAAGCGCGTTTCGAACTTGCTGAGCAAGGTAGAAGGCTCTGTTCCTTCGGTCGTGGAAGCCAAGTACTTCGACAACGCCAACGAGTTCTCCCTGTACTCGGCGATCCAGCAGGCTGACCAGGCTGTCCAGCCGATGGCTGCGGCGCGTCAGTACCGCGAATCGCTGGCACGTCTGGCTGCCTTGCGTGAGCCAGTGGATGCGTTCTTCGAAGCCGTAATGGTCAACGCTGAAGATGCCAAGGTCCGCGCTAACCGTTATGCGTTGCTGTCGCGTCTGCGCGGGCTGTTCCTCGGCGTCGCCGACATTTCGCTGCTGGGCTGAGGAGCTGCTGTTGAAACTGCTGATTCTCGATCGGGACGGGGTGATCAATTACGACTCCGACGCTTACATCAAGTCGGTGGAGGAGTGGATTCCGCTCCCGGGTTCGATCGAAGCCATCGCGCAGTTGAGCAAGGCCGGCTGGACGGTAGCGGTGGCTACCAACCAGTCGGGCATCGCTCGCGGCTATTACGACATCGCCACCCTGGACGCCATGCACGAGCGCTTGCGCGAGCGGGTGGCGGAGCAGGGCGGTGAAGTCGGGCTGATCGTCTATTGCCCGCACGGGCCGGACGATGGCTGCGAATGCCGCAAACCAAAACCCGGGATGTTGAAAACCATCGCCGCGCATTACAACGTATCGCTGACCAATCTTTGGTTCGTCGGCGATACCCTTGGTGACCTGGAGGCCGCCGAAGCCGTCGATTCTCAGCCAGTTTTGGTAAAGACCGGGAAAGGCGAAAAGACTTTGGGCAAGACCCTACCGGTAGGCACCTTGATTTTTGACGATCTGGCGGCGATTGCCGCAGAACTTATCCACAATTAGAGTGCTTCTGATATTCCTGGCCAAGGATTGATCGGGAGTGCGCTTGAATAGGCGGGCAGTGCCCGCAACGGTAAATGTCGCCATGTCGATACTGCAGGCCATCAGATCCTTCCTCTTTTACCTGCTGCTGGGCATCAGCTCCTTGCTCTGGTGCAGCCTGAGCTTTTTTATCGCGCCTTTTCTGCCGTTCAAGGCGCGCTATCGCTTCATCAATGTGTACTGGTGCCGCTGCGCCTTGTGGCTGAGCAAGGTTTTCCTGGGCATCAGCTACGAAGTGAAGGGCGCCGAGAACGTGCCTGACCAGCCCTGCGTGATTCAGTCGAACCACCAGAGCACGTGGGAGACGTTCTTTCTCTCCGCCTACTTCGAGCCGTTGAGCCAAGTGCTCAAGCGCTCATTACTGTTTGTGCCGTTCTTCGGCTGGGCCATGGCCATGCTGCGACCAATCGCCATCGACCGCGACAATCCGAAAGCCGCGCTCAAGCATGTGGCGAAGAAGGGCGATGAACTGCTGAAGGATGGCGTCTGGGTGCTGATCTTCCCCGAAGGGACTCGTGTTCCTTATGGCACCATCGGCAAGTTCTCACGCGGTGGCACGGCGTTGGCGGTCAACGCCGCACTTCCGGTCCTGCCAATTGCGCACAATGCTGGCAAGTTCTGGCCGAAAACCGGCTGGGCGAAGAAGCAGGGCGTCATTACCGTGATCATCGGCGCACCCCTGTATGCCGAGGGTAGCGGGCCGCGAGCGGTTGCCGAGCTGAATGATCGGGTCCAGGCCTGGAACGAGCAGATGCAACGTGAAATGGGTTCGCTACCGGCAGCGCCGGCGGCCCCCTCTGCCAACGATCAAGTCGCTGTCTGAGATTCTGTGGATAACCTGTGTACCGTTTTGCTGAAAAGCGTCGGATTTAGCTTGTAGGCTTATGATTTATATACATATTTCATAAACCCTTAAAAAACCGAAAAAGGTGCATAAGTTTTTTTAGGGCGCAAAAAAACCGGCTGATATAGCCGGTTTTTTTATGCCAGCGATAACGTGTTTCAATCGTTGAACAACAGCAAGATTGGATTGTTACCAAAGCCATTTACGGACAATAAAAAAGGCCAACGCTTGAGCGTTGGCCTTTTTCGTTTGGCAGGTTCGCTGGATCAGAAGTCCAGGTTGGAAACCGCCAGGGCGTTGCTTTCGATGAAGTCACGACGAGGCTCGACCGCATCACCCATCAGGGTGTTGAAGATCTGGTCCGCGCCAATGGCGTCTTCGATGGTCACTTTGAGCATCCGGCGCTGGCTTGGGTCCATGGTGGTTTCCCACAGCTGATCCGGGTTCATCTCACCCAGACCTTTGTATCGCTGGATGGTGTGACGCTTGGTGCTTTCGGCCATCAGCCATTCAAGGGCTTCCTTGAACTCGGTGACCGGCTTCTTACGCTCGCCACGCTGGATATACGCGCCGTCGTCCAGCAAGGTGCTCAGTTGAGCGCCCAGAGAAACAACAGTCTTGTAATCGTTGCTGCCAAAGAAGTCGCGGTTGAAGGTGACGTAGTTCGACAAGCCGTGGGAGATCAGTTCGACCTCAGGCAGCCAGACGTTACGTTCACGGTCTTCACGCAGGCTGGCTTTGTAAACCAGGCCGGACTTCTCGACGGTGCGCAGGCGAACTTCATACTGGGCCATCCAATCCTGCATCGCAGCGTGATCGGACAATTGCTCCAGGCTAACGGCAGGCAGGTAGATAAAGTGCTCGGTCAGCTCCTGTGGGTACAGGCGCGACAGACGCTTGAGCGTCTTCATTACCAGACGGAAGTCATTCACCAGACGCTCGAGGGCTGGTCCGGAAATACCCGGGGCTTCCTCGTTCAGGTGCAGGCTCGCATCTTCCAGGGCCGACTGCGTCATGTACTCTTCCATGGCGTCGTCGTCTTTGATGTATTGCTCTTGCTTGCCTTTCTTGACCTTGTACAGCGGTGGCTGAGCGATGTAGATGTAGCCGCGCTCGATCAGCTCCGGCAACTGACGGAAGAAGAAGGTCAGAAGCAGGGTACGGATGTGCGAACCGTCGACGTCAGCATCGGTCATGATGATGATGTTGTGGTAACGCAGCTTCGCGATGTTGTACTCATCGCGGCCAATGCCGCAGCCCAGCGCGGTGATCAAGGTGCCCACTTCTTGCGAAGAGATCATCTTGTCGAAGCGCGCCTTCTCGACGTTCAGGATCTTGCCCTTGAGAGGCAGGATGGCTTGGGTCCGACGGTTGCGTCCCTGCTTGGCGGAGCCACCAGCAGAGTCACCTTCCACGAGGTACAGTTCGGAAAGGGCAGGGTCTTTTTCCTGGCAGTCAGCCAGTTTTCCCGGCAGGCCGGCGATATCCAGCGCGCCTTTACGGCGGGTCATCTCACGGGCTTTACGCGCCGCTTCACGAGCGCGAGCCGCATCGATCATCTTGCCGACAACCAGCTTGGCTTCGTTCGGGTTTTCCAGCAGGAAGTCGGAGAAGTACTTGCCCATTTCCTGTTCGACCGCGGTCTTCACTTCGGAAGAAACCAGCTTGTCTTTGGTCTGGGAGCTGAACTTCGGATCCGGCACTTTTACCGAGATGATCGCGGTCAGGCCTTCACGGGCATCGTCACCGGTGGTCGCGACTTTGTGCTTCTTCGCCAGACCTTCGGCTTCGATGTAGGTGTTCAGGTTACGCGTCAGAGCGGAACGGAAACCCACCAGGTGAGTACCGCCATCGCGCTGTGGAATGTTGTTGGTGAAGCACAACAGGTTCTCGTTGAAGCTGTCGTTCCACTGCAAGGCGATTTCCACGCCAATGCCGTCTTCGCGCTGAATGTTGAAGTGGAACACCTGGTTGACAGGGGTTTTGTTGGTGTTCAGGTATTCAACGAACGCACGCAGGCCACCCTCGTACTTGAACAGCTCTTCCTTGCCGCTGCGTTCATCCTTGAGGACGATGCCGACACCGGAGTTGAGGAAGGACAGTTCACGAATCCGCTTGGCCAGGATGTCCCAGCTGAAGTGGATGTTCTTGAACGTCAGGTCGGACGGTTTGAAGTGGATCTGGGTGCCGGTGCTTTCACTCTCACCGACGATTTTCATCGGTTCTTTTGGAACACCGTGAATGTAGGTCTGTTCCCAGATTTTGCCGCTGCGGCGAACGGTCAAGACCAGCTCTTCGGACAGGGCGTTCACAACCGACACACCTACACCGTGCAGGCCGCCGGATACTTTGTAGGAGTTGTCGTCGAATTTACCACCAGCGTGCAGCACGGTCATGATGACCTCAGCTGCCGAGACGCCTTCTTCTTTGTGCACGTCTACCGGGATGCCACGACCGTTGTCGCGAACGGTGATGGATTCGTCCGGGTGGATGATGATGCTGATGTCGTCGCAGTGGCCAGCGAGCGCTTCATCGATGGAGTTGTCGACTACCTCGAAGACCATGTGGTGCAGACCGCTACCATCGTCGGTGTCACCAATGTACATACCGGGACGTTTGCGTACGGCATCCAGGCCTTTCAGCACTTTAATGCTCGTTGAGTCGTAGGTATTCGTATTTTCTTCGCTCAATGCCTTCACTCCCGATGGTCGTGGGTCTGGGTGATACGGCCCTGTTCCACGTGGAACAGAGCGACTGGCGTTTCCGTCTGCCAGCCTTCCCTCAATAATTCGTGATCTACACAGGTGATAAACACCTGGCAGCGTAAGTCTTCCAGCAAGCGGCAAAGCGCGCGGCGGTGGTGCTCGTCCAGTTCGGACGGCAGGTCATCCACCAGATAAATACACTGCCCGCGTCGGGCCTGACTGACCAAGTGCCCTTGGGCAATCCGCAATGCACAGACCACCAGCTTCTGCTGACCGCGAGACAAGATGTCCGCGGCGTTGTGTGCGCCCAATCTAAGACGCAAATCAGCGCGCTGCGGTCCGGCCTGGGTATGACCCATTTGCTGATCCCGCTGAAGGGATCCGGCGAGCACTGCACTCAGCTCTCGGTCTTTGTCCCAACCTCGGTAATAGCTGAGCGTTAAGCCCTCGAGCTCAACAAGTTCGCTCAAGGTCTGTTCAAAGACTGGTTTCAAGGCTTTGATATAAGCGCGGCGGTATTCATCAATTTCAGCGCTGGCCTGGCACAGTTCCCTGTCCCAAACCGCTTGCGAAACGGCGTCAAGTGTACCATGCCGCAGCCAAGAGTTTCTCTGGCGCAGGGCCTTCTGCAAGCGCTGCCAGGTAGACATGAATCGTGGTTCCACGTGGAACACGCCCCAGTCGAGAAACTGCCGACGAATCTTCGGTGCGCCTTCCAGCAATCGAAAACTGTCAGGGTTGATCAACTGCAGCGGCAGGATTTCCGCCAGTTGCGCCGCGCTGCGAGCATTCTGCCCGTCGATGCGAATCTGGAACTCCCCTTGACGGTCTCGGGAGATCCCCAATGCGCTGTGCCCACCCTCGGCCATCTCCACCTGACCAAACACCGTACAGGCGAGCTGCTCGTACTGGATGACCGGTAACAGGCGGGTGCTACGAAACGAACGGGCAAGCCCCAGCAGATGAATGGCTTCCAGAACACTGGTTTTGCCGCTGCCGTTGGCGCCGTAAAGAATGTTGATTCGGGGGGAGGGGGAGAAGGTCACCGGGTGCAGATTGCGCACCGCGGTGACAGAGACACGACTTAAGGACATCTAGCTTCTGCTGAGCATGATTACAGACGCATCGGCATGACAACGTAGGCCGAGTCGTCGTTGTCAGACTCTTGCACCAACGCACTGCTGTTGGAGTCGGACAGGATCAGACGAACCTGCTCAGTGGTCATGACGCCCAACACGTCGAGCAGGTAGCTCACGTTGAAGCCGATTTCCAGATTGCCGCCGTTGTACTCGACGCCCACTTCTTCTTCCGCTTCTTCCTGTTCCGGGTTGTTCGCCTGGATCTTCAGCTGACCGTTGGCCAGTTGCAGACGGATGCCGCGGTACTTCTCGTTGGACAGAATCGCGGTACGGCTGAAGGCTTCACGCAGGGCCTGACGATCGCCGAGTACCAGTTTGTCGCCGCCCTTAGGCAGAACACGCTCGTAGTCCGGGAATTTGCCGTCGACCAGTTTCGACGTGAAGGTGAACTCGCCAGTGGTCGCACGAATGTGGTGCTGACCCAGAACGATACTGACGATACCCTCTGGCTCAGTCAGCAGGCGCGCCAGCTCAAGGATACCTTTACGTGGCACGATGACCTGGTGGCGATCCGGCTGACCGATATCAGCCTGCATCGAGCACATGGCCAGACGGTGACCGTCGGTGGCCACGGCGCGGATGATGCCAGCCGAGACTTCCAGCAGCATGCCGTTGAGGTAGTAACGCACGTCTTGCTGGGCCATCGCGAAGCTGGTGCGTTCAATCAGGCGACGCAGTTTGCTTTGCTCAAGGCTGCACGTCAGCGAGCCGGGGCCTTCTTCCACAGTCGGGAAGTCATTGGCCGGCAGGGTCGACAGGGTGAAGCGGCTACGGCCGGCCTTCACCACGAGCTTCTGCTCGTCGACCTTGATATCGATCAGCGCATCGTTCGGCAAGCTTTTGCAGATATCCATCAGCTTGCGCGCAGGCACAGTGATGGAACCTGGATCGGCAGGCTCTTCGAGTTGTACACGACCGACCAGCTCGACTTCCAGGTCGGTACCGGTCAGCGACAATTGCTGGCCTTCGACAACCAGCAGCACGTTGGAGAGCACCGGCAAGGTCTGTCGGCGCTCGACGACGCCTGCGACCAGTTGCAGGGGTTTCAACAGGGCTTCGCGTTGAATGGTGAAATGCATGGTCTAGTCCCTTGCCTTAATAAGCTGCGCTGGTGTTCATCAAGTGGTCAGTGTACGCAGCAGGTTCTTGTAGTCCTCGCGGATGTCCGCGTCGGATTCCTTAAGTTCGTTGATCTTGCGGCAGGCGTGCAAAACAGTCGTGTGGTCCCGGCCGCCAAACACGTCACCGATTTCCGGCAAGCTATGGTTGGTCAGTTCTTTGGACAAAGCCATGGCGACCTGACGCGGACGAGCTACCGAACGCGAACGACGTTTGGACAACAAGTCGGAGATCTTGATCTTGTAGTACTCGGCGACAGTGCGCTGAATATTATCCACAGAGACCAGTTTGTCTTGCAGTGCCAACAGATCTTTCAGGGATTCGCGAATCAACTCGATGGTGATATCGCGGCCCATGAAGTGCGAGTGGGCGATCACGCGTTTGAGCGCGCCTTCCAGCTCACGCACATTGGAACGAATACGCTGGGCAATGAAGAACGCCGCGTCATGGGGCAGATCGACTTTGGCCTGATCGGCCTTTTTCATCAGGATCGCCACGCGTGTTTCAAGCTCCGGCGGCTCGACGGCTACCGTCAGGCCCCAGCCGAAGCGGGATTTCAAGCGCTCTTCAAGGCCTTCGATTTCTTTCGGGTAGCGGTCACTGGTGAGAATGACCTGCTGGCCACCTTCAAGCAGGGCATTGAAGGTGTGGAAAAACTCTTCCTGGGAACGTTCCTTGCGGGCGAAGAACTGAATGTCATCGATCAGCAATGCATCCACCGAACGGTAGAAGCGCTTGAACTCGTTGATGGCGTTCAGCTGCAGGGCCTTGACCATGTCGGCCACGAACCGTTCGGAATGCAGGTACACAACCTTGGCATTCGGATTCTTCTTTAACAGGTGGTTACCCACCGCGTGCATCAAGTGGGTTTTACCCAAGCCGACGCCACCATAAAGGAAGAGCGGGTTGTAACCGTGCTTGGGATTGTCCGCCACTTGCCAGGCCGCAGCACGGGCCAGTTGGTTGGACTTGCCCTCGACGAAGTTTTCGAAGGTGAAGGTGCGGTTCAGGTAGCTGGTGTGCTTGAGCGCGCCTTCGACCTGCACCGTACGCTGTTCGGCGCGAATCGGAGCTTGTTGCGAACTGGCCCCGGCCATCGGGTCGAAGCTGTCGCGCGATGGCTCTTCATTAACCTCGGCAACTTTTTGTGTCGAACGCTTGGTCGGAGCGGCTACCTGGGATGACGGCGGGGCGCTGACAGGTGCTTGAGCGGCCTGAGCCTGTGAAGCAGCGGCGGCCAACGGAGCATTCGGGGCGGCACGTGGTGCCGAACTGCGTTTGCTGCCTATTAATAAGGACAGCGCCGGCGCCATGCCATTGCCATGCTCATCCAGCAGTTCAAGGACGCGGCCCAGGTACTTTTCGTTGACCCAGTCGAGAACAAAACGATTCGGTGCGTAGACACGCAACTCGTCGCCTTCGGCTTCGACCTGTAGTGGACGGATCCAAGTGTTGAATTGTTGGGCAGGCAGCTCATCGCGCAAAAGCTCCACGCACTGCTGCCAAAGTTCCACTGACACGGATATCCCCTAAGTTGAAAGCCGGTGAGGCAAAAACAAGCCGCCATTGTAGCCGACCAGGCCCCGACTTATCCACACGAAGGTTGGGCACCTCCCATGAAGAATCAGTGATTTATACGAAAAAAAGACGACCAGCGGTCTGTGCATAAGCTCTGTGGATAACCGGGCCTAAGATCGTTGTACAAGTGGGGGCGAAACCCGGTGGATAACCACGCTGTGGATAAGTACCTCTTTCACACACAGCTTATCCGACAGCGCAGCACAGGCTTACCACCGTTTTCCACCGTAGTTGTCATTCTCTGTACACCACGACTTTAAAGGGCTGATGGCAGTTATCCACAGGTGATCGTGTCCCTAGCTTTTATAAGCTTTACAGAAAAGCTTTAAATACTTTCCTTCTTAATTTCTATATCTAGCCAAGGAGTCCGGCAGGAAAAACGTCTGGAGATCTATTTATAAGGAAACGCTGGTTGGAAATTGACCTAGAGGCTTGCTTTCTCTAGAATCCCCGGTCTCTTAAAACGGGGGCCATTCCGGCCCGTTGTGGACGAACCAGGTAACACGACAATGAAACGTACTTTCCAACCAAGCACTATCAAACGCGCTCGTACCCACGGTTTCCGTGCTCGCATGGCTACCAAAAACGGTCGTGCCGTCCTGTCGCGTCGTCGCGCCAAAGGTCGTGCGCGTCTGGCAGTTTGATAATCCGGCACTGGAGGTGAGTCAGGACTTCAGTCGGGAAAAGCGTCTGCTTACTCCCCGGCATTTCAAGGCAGTCTTTGACTCCCCTACCGGCAAGGTTCCGGGGAAAAATCTCCTGCTCCTTGCGCGCAACAACGATCTCGATCACCCCCGTCTCGGGCTGGTTATCGGGAAAAAGAGCGTAAAGCTCTCCGTCGAGCGCAATCGCCTCAAACGTCTGATGCGCGAATCGTTCCGTCTGAACCAGGACTCACTGGCCGGCTGGGACATCGTTATCGTCGCGCGCAAAGGTTTGGGTGACGTAGAAAACCCCGAATTGATTCAGCATTTCGGCAAACTCTGGAAGCGTCTGGCACGCAGCACGCCGGTACCAGCAGTCAAAACCGAAACTGTAGGGGTAGACAGTCCCGATGCGTAAACTGGCACTCGTTCCGATCCAGTTTTATCGCTATGCCATTAGTCCTCTGATGGCCAGTCACTGTCGTTTCTACCCCAGTTGTTCCTGCTACGCGTATGAAGCCATAGAAAATCATGGTCTTCTGCGCGGTGGCTGGCTGGCCTTTCGTCGTTTAGGTCGCTGTCATCCGTGGAATCCCGGTGGTTATGACCCGGTTCCATCTATCCCTACCTCCCGTTCTTCTTCGATGGCCGAGTAATCATGGATATCAAACGCACGATCCTGATCGTCGCCCTGGCAATCGTGTCCTACGTTATGGTTCTTAAATGGAACCAGGACTATGGCCAGGCTGCCCTGCCGACTCAGAATGTTGCTTCCAGTACTACCGCACCGGGCCTACCGGATACGGCGACTGGCAATAATGCTTCTGTCAGTGACGACATTCCACGCGCCGCAAGCGATACCAGTGCAACTGCACCTGCTGAATCACCAGTAGCTGCAAGCAAAGACCTCATCCAGATCAAAACGGATGTGCTCAACCTGGCAATCGATCCACAAGGTGGCGATGTTGCCCAGTTGACGCTGCCGCTGTATCCACGTCGCCAGGACCATCCGGAAATTCCATTCCAGTTGTTCGATAACGGCAACGAGCGGACCTATCTGGCCCAGAGCGGTCTGATCGGCACCAACGGTCCGGACGCCAGTCCTGCCGGCCGTCCGGTTTACTCCTCGGAGAAGAAGATTTACCAACTGGCTGACGGTCAGGACCAATTGGTCGCAGACCTGAAGTTCAGCAAGGATGGCGTCAACTACATCAAGCGTTTCACCCTGAAACGTGGCCTGTATGACGTAACCGTTTCCTACCTGATCGATAACCAGAGTGCTCAGCCTTGGTCCGGTGCAATGTTCGCGCAATTGAAGCGTGACGCCAGCTCCGATCCTTCTTCCAGCACTGCCACCGGCACCGCGACTTACCTGGGCGCCGCCCTGTGGACAAGTAACGAGCCGTACAAGAAAGTGTCCATGAAGGACATGGACAAGGCTCAGCTGAAAGAAACCGTTAACGGTGGTTGGGTTGCATGGTTGCAGCACTACTTCGTGACCGCGTGGATTCCGGCGAAAGGCGAGAACAACCTCGTCCAGACCCGTAAAGACAGCAAGGGCAACTACATCATCGGCTACACCGCCCCGGCAATGACTGTCGCGCCAGGTGCAAAAGCCGAGACCAGTGCCGTTCTGTATGCCGGTCCGAAAAGCCAGGCTGTGCTGAAAGAGTTGTCCCCAGGCCTGGAACTGACCGTCGACTACGGCATTCTGTGGTTCATTGCCCAGCCAATCTTCTGGCTGCTGCAACACATCCACGCGCTGGTCGGTAACTGGGGCTGGTCGATCATCTTCCTGACCATGCTGATCAAGGGGATCTTCTTCCCGCTGTCGGCTGCCAGCTACAAATCCATGGCGCGCATGCGTGCAGTGGCACCGAAACTGGCGGCGCTGAAAGAGCAACATGGCGACGACCGGCAGAAGATGTCGCAATCCATGATGGAGCTGTACAAGAAAGAGAAGATCAATCCGCTGGGTGGTTGCTTGCCAATCCTCGTGCAGATGCCGGTTTTCCTTTCGCTGTACTGGGTTCTGCTGGAAAGCGTTGAAATGCGCCAAGCGCCGTTCATGCTGTGGATTACTGACCTGTCGATCAAGGATCCGTTCTTCATTCTGCCGATCATCATGGGTGCAACCATGTTCATCCAGCAGCAGCTGAACCCGACTCCTCCGGATCCGATGCAGGCCAAGGTGATGAAGCTGATGCCAATCATCTTCACCTTCTTCTTCCTGTGGTTCCCGGCTGGTCTGGTGCTGTACTGGGTAGTGAACAACTGCCTGTCGATCGCCCAACAGTGGTACATCACTCGTAAGATCGAAGCGGCTACCAAAGCAGCTGCCTGATTTACACTGTGGATAACCACTCAAAACGCCCCCTAGTGGGGCGTTTTGCTATCTGTCACTTTTGTCTGGATAACGGTTTATGAGCGTTCCTCGTGAAACCATCGCCGCCGTCGCCACCGCTCAAGGTCGCGGCGGTGTCGGCATCGTCCGTATTTCCGGGCCGTTGGCGAGCGTTGCGGCCAGGGCCTTCAGCGGTCGTGAGCTCAAGCCGCGATTCGCCCACTACGGCCCATTTCTCAGCGAAAACGATGAGGTTCTGGATCAAGGCATTGCCCTGTATTTTCCGGGCCCGAACTCGTTCACCGGTGAAGATGTGCTGGAACTCCAGGGCCACGGCGGGCCGATAGTTCTGGATATGCTGCTCAAGCGTTGCCTTGAACTGGGCTGTCGGTTGGCCCGACCGGGTGAATTCAGCGAGCGTGCGTTTCTTAACGACAAACTCGACCTGGCTCAGGCCGAGGCCATCGCTGACTTGATCGAGGCGAGTTCTGCACAGGCTGCACGAAATGCACTGCGTTCCTTGCAGGGCGCATTTTCCGATCGTGTGCATAACCTCACCGAGCAACTGATTGGCCTGCGCATCTATGTCGAAGCGGCGATCGACTTCCCTGAAGAAGAAATCGACTTCCTCGCCGATGGTCACGTACTGAGCATGCTCGACAAAGTGCGTGACGAGTTATCCACCGTACTACGGGAAGCCGGGCAGGGTGCCTTGTTGCGTGACGGGATGACCGTGGTGATCGCCGGCCGACCAAATGCTGGTAAATCCAGTTTGCTGAATGCCCTGGCCGGTCGTGAAGCCGCTATCGTCACCGAGATCGCCGGCACCACCCGGGATATTCTTCGTGAACATATCCACATCGATGGTATGCCGCTGCATGTGGTCGACACCGCAGGCCTGCGAGATACCGACGACCAGGTAGAAAAAATCGGTGTCGAACGGGCGCTGAAAGCAATCGGCGAGGCTGATCGCGTGCTGTTGGTGGTCGATGCTACGGCTCCTGAGGCACTTGATCCGTTCGCGTTATGGCCTGAATTTCTGGAGATCCGTCCCGATCCGGCGAAAGTCACGCTGATCCGAAACAAGGCTGACCTCACTGGCGAAGCCATTGCCCTGGAAGTCAGCGAGGATGGCCACGTCACCATCAGCCTGAGCGCTAAATCTGCAGGTGAAGGGCTGGAAATGCTGCGCGACCACCTCAAGGCCTGCATGGGCTACGAACAGACCTCGGAAAGCAGCTTCAGTGCTCGCAGGCGTCACCTTGAAGCGTTGCGTCACGCCAGTGCTTTTCTTGAGCACGGCCGTGCACAGCTGACCCTGGCGGGTGCCGGTGAACTGTTAGCCGAGGATTTGCGACAAGCCCAACACGCTTTGGGTGAAATCACTGGTGCATTCAGCTCCGATGACCTGCTGGGACGGATCTTTTCCAGCTTCTGTATCGGTAAATAATCTTCCCGGTTGTCCACAGACAGGCCATTCGTGCCTGTCTGTTCCCTCCTTTTCTTGAATTCTCTTCCAGTGCTGAGCAGATTCTTTCTGCTTGAGCGGATTTTCCGTGCCCTGGATTTGCTTATTCAGCAGTTTTCTGTGGATTAAGCCCTGTGAATAACTGCCTCTAAGGGCAGTTGATAACAGGGCCTCAAAACTGAAGATAACCGACCTTGTGGATAAGTGCCCCTTTAATCCACAGGCTTAAACCGGTTATCCAAGGGCCTCATTGGCACATGACCACAGGGTTTTGAATCTCTGTACATGTTTAATATAAAGGTCTGTAGCGATCTATCCACAGAAATGTGCCTCAGTAGAAATAAACATAAAAACAAAGATTTAATAAATTTCTTTCTTTTTAATTTCTATAACCGCGACTTCTCCACAGCTGGTTAAATTTTGTGCAAAGGGTTCTTTAGGAAGGGCGAAGTCCCTATACTTGCCGCCCAGGTCCAAAAACCTGAGCTCAAACTATTCCTGATTACCTAACTAAAGCAGGCACGAGGTGCGTGGTGGATTTCCCTTCCCGTTTTGAAGTGATCGTCATCGGCGGCGGTCATGCCGGTACCGAGGCAGCACTGGCCTCAGCACGAATGGGTGCAAAAACCCTGTTGCTGACGCATAACGTGGAAACCCTCGGTGCAATGAGTTGCAACCCCGCTATCGGTGGGATCGGCAAAAGCCATCTGGTCAAGGAAATCGATGCCCTTGGCGGCGCGATGGCCATGGCCACCGATAAAGGTGGTATTCAATTTCGCGTATTGAACAGCCGCAAAGGCCCGGCCGTGCGGGCAACCCGCGCTCAGGCTGACCGGGTTCTGTACAAGGCCGCTGTCCGCGAAATCCTCGAAAACCAGCCGAACCTGTGGATATTTCAACAGGCTGCCGACGATCTGATCGTCGAGCAGGAACAAGTGCGCGGTGTTGTCACCCAAATGGGCCTGCGTTTCTTCGCGGACTCCGTGGTGTTGACCACTGGCACCTTCCTCGGTGGACTTATCCACATCGGAATGCAGAATTTTTCCGGTGGCCGAGCCGGTGATCCGCCGTCGATCGCCCTGGCTCACCGTTTGCGTGAATTGCCATTGCGCGTTGGCCGCCTGAAAACCGGCACACCACCGCGTATCGACGGTCGTTCTGTGGATTTCTCGGTGATGACCGAGCAAGCCGGCGATACACCGATCCCGGTGATGTCGTTCATGGGTTCCAAAGAGCAGCATCCGAAACAGGTCAGTTGCTGGATTACCCACACCAACGCCCGTACCCACGAAATCATTGCCGCCAACCTTGATCGTTCGCCGATGTATTCCGGTGTGATCGAAGGTATCGGCCCGCGTTACTGCCCGTCGATCGAAGACAAGATCCATCGCTTTGCCGACAAGGATAGCCATCAGGTCTTCATCGAACCGGAAGGCCTGACGACCAACGAGCTGTACCCGAACGGGATATCCACATCCCTGCCATTCGACGTGCAACTGCAGATCGTGCAATCGATCCGCGGCATGGAAAATGCGCACATCGTTCGTCCGGGGTATGCCATCGAGTACGACTACTTCGACCCGCGTGACCTGAAGTACAACCTGGAAACAAAAGTCATCGGCGGTCTGTTCTTCGCCGGGCAAATCAACGGCACTACCGGGTACGAAGAAGCCGGCGCCCAGGGTTTGCTGGCCGGGGCCAACGCCGCACTACGTGCTCAGGGCAAAGAAGCCTGGTGTCCGCGTCGCGACGAGGCGTACATCGGCGTGTTGGTCGACGACCTGATTACCCTGGGTACCCAGGAACCGTATCGGATGTTCACGTCCCGCGCCGAATACCGCCTGATCCTGCGCGAAGACAACGCCGACCTGCGCTTGACCGAAAAAGGTCGCGAACTGGGTCTGGTGGATGACGCGCGTTGGGCTGCGTTCTGCACCAAACGCGAAAGCATCACGCTGGAAGAGCAACGACTGAAAAGTACCTGGGTTCGCCCGGGCACCGAGCAAGGTGATGCGATTTCCGAGAAATTCGGCACGCCGCTGACCCACGAATACAACTTGCTCAACCTGCTGAGCCGTCCGGAAATCGACTACGCTGGTCTGATCGCCTTGACTGGTGGCGGCGCAGAAGATCCACAAGTCGCCGAGCAGGTCGAAATCAAGACCAAATACGCTGGATACATCGATCGTCAGCAGGATGAAATCGCTCGTCTGCGGGCCAGTGAAGACACAAAACTACCTGTGGATATCAATTACACGAATATTTCCGGTCTCTCCAAAGAGATCCAGAGCAAGCTCGGTGCGACCCGTCCAGAGACTTTGGGCCAGGCGTCGCGTATCCCGGGTGTGACGCCGGCAGCGATTTCGCTGTTGATGATTCATTTGAAAAAACGCGGCGCGGGCCGTCAGTTGGAGCAAAGCGCTTGAGTTCGTTGGTCACCTCGCAACACGCAGAAGAGTTATCCACAGGTGCTCGCCAGCTCGGTGTCACGCTGACAGAAACCCAGCACGCTCAGCTGCTGGGTTATCTGGCCCTGTTGATCAAATGGAACAAGGCCTACAACCTGACTGCCGTTCGCGATCCGGATGAAATGGTCTCCCGTCACTTGCTCGATAGTTTGAGCGTGATGTCGTTCGTCGAAAACGGTCGCTGGCTGGACGTCGGCAGCGGTGGTGGCATGCCGGGTATTCCGTTGGCCATTCTGTTTCCAGAGTCCCAAGTGACCTGCCTGGACAGCAACGGCAAGAAAACCCGCTTCCTGACCCAGGTCAAACTCGAACTCAAACTGGATAACCTGCAAGTTATCCACAGTCGCGTCGAAACTTTTCAGCCTGATCAGCCATTCAACGGGATCATCTCCCGGGCGTTCAGCAGCATGGAGAACTTCAGCAACTGGACTCGCCACCTCGGCGACACCGAAACACGTTGGCTGGCAATGAAGGGCGTTCATCCCGCCGATGAGCTGGTAGCATTGCCGGCAGACTTCCACCTCGATAGCGAACACGCCCTGGCCGTACCCGGTTGCCAAGGCCAACGCCATCTGCTGATACTGCGCCGCACGGCATGATTGGGAACACAAGCAAGAATGGCTAAGGTATTCGCGATAGCGAACCAAAAGGGTGGTGTGGGCAAGACCACCACCTGTATCAACCTCGCAGCTTCCCTGGTCGCTACCAAGCGCCGGGTGCTGTTGATCGATCTCGATCCACAAGGCAACGCCACCATGGGTAGCGGTGTGGATAAACACGGCCTGGAGAACTCGGTCTACGACCTGCTGATCGGCGAATGCGATCTGGCCCAGGCCATGCACTATTCCGAGCACGGTGGTTACCAACTGCTGCCGGCCAACCGCGACCTGACCGCGGCCGAAGTGGTTCTGCTGGAAATGCAGATGAAGGAAAGCCGCCTGCGCAGCGCGTTGGCGCCGATCCGTGAAAACTACGATTACATTTTGATCGACTGCCCGCCGTCGTTGTCGATGCTCACGCTTAACGCACTGGTTGCGGCTGACGGGGTGATTATCCCCATGCAGTGCGAGTACTTCGCGCTCGAAGGTTTGAGCGACCTTGTGGATAACATCAAGCGCATCGCTGAGTTGCTGAACCCGAACCTGAAAGTCGAAGGCCTGTTGCGAACCATGTATGACCCGCGCCTGAGCCTGATGAACGATGTTTCGGCGCAGCTCAAGGAACACTTCGGCGAGCAGCTCTACGACACGGTGATTCCGCGCAACATCCGCCTGGCCGAAGCGCCAAGCTATGGCATGCCGGCGCTGGCGTACGACAAATCATCGCGGGGCGCCATTGCCTATCTGGCATTGGCGGGCGAGATGGTTCGTCGTCAACGCAAAAACTCACGCACTGCCGCTGCTCAGGCAACTTAAGGAATCCCCATGGCCGTCAAGAAACGAGGTCTCGGACGTGGACTGGATGCACTGCTGAGTGGTCCGACTGTCAGCTCGCTGGAAGAACAAGCGGTGCAGGCTGATCAGCGTGAGCTGCAGCACCTGCCCCTGGACCTGATCCAGCGCGGCAAGTACCAGCCGCGCCGGGACATGGACCCACAGGCGCTGGAAGAGCTGGCGCAGTCGATCAAGGCTCAGGGCGTGATGCAGCCGATCGTGGTTCGTCCGATCGGCAGCGGCCGCTTCGAAATCATCGCCGGCGAACGCCGTTGGCGTGCCAGTCAGCAGGCTGGGCAGGAAACCATCCCTGCGATGGTTCGCGATGTGCCGGATGAAACCGCGATCGCCATGGCGCTGATCGAGAACATCCAGCGCGAAGACCTCAATCCAATCGAAGAAGCGGTGGCTTTGCAGCGTTTGCAGCAGGAATTCCAGCTGACGCAGCAACAGGTGGCCGAAGCCGTGGGCAAATCCCGCGTGACCGTGGCCAACCTGCTACGCTTGATCGCGTTGCCGGAAGTCATCAAAACCATGCTGTCCCACGGCGACCTGGAAATGGGTCATGCACGTGCTTTGCTCGGTTTGCCGGAAAATCAACAGGTTGAAGGGGCGCGACACGTTGTCGCACGGGGGCTGACTGTACGCCAGACTGAAGCACTGGTTCGCCAGTGGTTGAGTGGTAAACAGGAACCTGCTGAACCGGTAAAGCCGGACCCGGATATTGCTCGACTCGAACAGCGTCTGGCTGAGCGCCTAGGCTCTGCGGTGCAGATCCGCCACGGTAAAAAGGGGAAGGGGCAGTTGGTGATCGGTTACAACTCCCTCGATGAGCTTCAAGGTGTGCTTGCACACATTCGTTGAAACATTTCCTCATGTAGCGTGCAGTCGGAAATCACTACCTGACAGTTGAATAGGGGCAGAACCGCCCCTATACTCTGCGCGCATTTTGTCGGCACAAATTATGCCAAGTTATTGAATTCTGGCAGCCGATCATTGGGGAGCAAAAACGATGGAGAGCCGCACGCCAAACCGCTTGCCGTTCCATCGCCTGGCAGTTTTTCCGGTCTTACTGGCTCAATTTGTCGTTTTGGTACTGGCCGCTTTGGCGCTCTGGTACTGGCATGGAGTCGTAGCCGGGTACTCAGGACTCTGCGGAGGCCTGATAGCCTTGCTACCCAATGTTTATTTCGCTCACAGGGCATTTCGGTTTTCCGGCGCCCGAGCAGCTCAAGCCATCGTCCGGTCTTTTTATGCTGGTGAGGCGGGCAAACTAATTTTGACGGCAGTGCTCTTCGCATTGACGTTTGCAGGTGTGAAGCCATTGGCGCCGCTAGCTGTATTCGGCGTCTTCGTGTTGACCCAACTGGTCAGCTGGTTCGCGCCCCTGCTGATGAGAACAAGACTTTCGAGACCTTAGGGCGTTTGAGGCAACCATGGCAGAGACAACCGCTTCGGGCTATATCCAGCACCACTTGCAGAACCTGACCTTCGGTCAGCACCCAACCGGCGGGTGGGGTTTTGCCCACACCGCAGCAGAAGCCAAAGAAATGGGCTTCTGGGCTTTCCACGTCGATACCCTCGGCTGGTCGGTCGCGTTGGGTCTGATCTTCGTTCTTCTTTTCCGCATGGCGGCAAAGAAGGCGACTTCCGGTCAGCCTGGCGGCCTGCAGAACTTCGTAGAGGTTCTGATCGAGTTCGTCGACACCAGCGTGAAAGATACCTTTCACGGCCGTAATCCATTGATCGCGCCATTGGCTCTGACGATTTTTGTCTGGGTGTTCCTGATGAACGCCGTCGACCTGGTACCGGTTGACTGGATTCCTAAGCTGGCTGCCTTCATTACTGGCGACCCGCACCTGGTCTTCCGTGCTGTTTCTACCACTGACCCGAATGCGACCCTGGGCATGTCCCTGTCGGTATTCGCGTTGATCATTTTCTACAGCATCAAGGTCAAGGGCATCGGCGGCTTCATCGGCGAACTGACCCTGCACCCGTTCGGCAGCAAGAACATCTTCGTTCAAGCCCTGCTGATTCCGGTGAACTTCCTGCTGGAGTTCGTGACCCTGGTTGCCAAGCCAATCTCCCTGGCACTGCGTCTGTTCGGCAACATGTACGCCGGCGAGCTGGTCTTCATTCTGATTGCTGTGATGTTCGGCAGCGGTCTGCTCTGGCTTAGTGGCCTGGGCATAGTTCTGCAGTGGGCGTGGGCTGTGTTCCACATCCTGATCATCACCCTGCAGGCGTTTATCTTCATGATGCTGTCCATCGTTTACCTGTCGATGGCGCACGAAGAGAACCATTAAGACCAGTCTCGACTAGTCTGATGTCCCACTCGGTCAAACGAGTGGGTGCCCGAACAGGGCTATGAAACGATTTGTTTTACCGCTTTAAAATCTTAAAAACCTAAACCATACGACGTAAAAGTCGGGAGGAAAGATGGAAACTGTAGTTGGTCTAACCGCTATCGCTGTTGCACTGTTGATCGGCCTGGGCGCACTGGGTACCGCAATTGGTTTCGGCCTGTTGGGTGGCAAGTTCCTGGAAGGCGCAGCGCGTCAGCCAGAGATGGTTCCAATGCTGCAAGTTAAAATGTTCATCGTTGCCGGTCTGCTCGACGCCGTAACCATGATCGGTGTTGGTATCGCTCTGTTCTTCACCTTCGCGAACCCATTCGTTGGTCAACTCGCTGGCTAATTGCTCGAACCTTCGAGTAATTGGTGTGATGTGCAACGAACGAGCGAGGTGTTGGCGTGAACATTAATGCAACCCTGATTGGCCAGTCCGTTGCGTTCTTCATTTTTGTACTGTTTTGCATGAAGTTCGTGTGGCCTCCGGTCATCGCGGCTTTGCACGAACGTCAGAAGAAGATCGCGGATGGACTGGATGCTGCCAGCCGAGCAGCTCGCGACCTGGAGTTGGCCCAAGAGAAAGCGGGTCATCAACTGCGCGAAGCAAAAGCTCAGGCAGCTGAAATCATTGAGCAAGCCAAGAAACGCGGTAACCAGATCGTTGATGAGGCCGTTGAAAAAGCCCGTATCGACGCTGACCGTGTGAAGGTTCAGGCTCAGGCCGAGATCGAGCAGGAACTGAACAGTGTCAAAGACGCGCTGCGTGCCCAATTGGGTGCTCTGGCCGTTGGCGGCGCCGAGAAGATCCTGGGTGCCACAATCGATCAAAACGCGCACGCGGAGCTGGTAAACAAACTGGCTGCTGAAATTTAAGCGAGGGCGATCATGGCAGAATTGACCACGTTGGCCCGACCTTACGCTAAGGCAGCCTTCGAGCACGCCCAGGCCCACCAGCAACTGGCCTCTTGGTCAGCCATGCTCGGCCTGGCTGCAGCAGTGTCGCAAGACGACACCATGCAGCGCGTGCTCAAGGCCCCGCGACTGACGAGCGCAAACAAGGCCACCACGTTTATTGACGTGTGTGGCGACAAGTTCGATGCCAAGGCACAGAATTTCATTCACGTCGTTGCCGAAAACGACCGTCTCCCGCTTTTGCCGGAGATCGCCGCTCTGTTTGACCTGTACAAGGCCGAACAAGAGAAATCGGTAGACGTGGACGTAACCAGTGCTTTTGCATTGAACCAAGAACAGCAAGACAAACTCGCCAAGGTTCTCAGTGCACGGCTCGGCCGGGAAGTGCGACTGCACGCTGCGGAGGATGCCACCCTTATTGGTGGTGTCATCATCCGCGCCGGCGACCTGGTAATCGATGGCTCGATTCGCGGCAAACTCGCGAACCTTGCCGAAGCATTGAAATCTTGAGTTTGAAGGGGCAGCAGAGCAATGCAGCAACTCAATCCTTCCGAAATAAGTGAAATTATCAAGGGCCGCATCGACAAGCTCGATGTGACCTCCCAAGCCCGTAACGAAGGCACTGTCGTCAGCGTATCTGACGGTATCGTGCGGATTCACGGTCTGGCCGACGTAATGTACGGCGAGATGATCGAGTTTCCGGGCGGCGTCTTCGGTATGGCTCTCAACCTGGAGCAAGACTCTGTAGGTGCCGTTGTATTGGGCTCTTACCAGTCTCTGGCTGAAGGCATGAGCGCCAAGTGCACTGGCCGCATCCTCGAAGTTCCGGTTGGTAAGGAACTGCTGGGTCGCGTAGTCGACGCACTGGGTAACCCAGTTGACGGCAAAGGTCCGCTGAACAACACCGAGACCGATGCGGTCGAGAAAGTTGCTCCAGGCGTGATCTGGCGTAAGTCGGTAGACCAGCCTGTACAGACTGGCTACAAGGCTGTCGATGCCATGATTCCTGTCGGCCGTGGCCAGCGTGAGCTGATCATCGGTGACCGTCAGATCGGTAAAACCGCTCTGGCGATCGACGCGATCATCAACCAGAAAAACAGCGGTATTTTCTGCGTCTACGTAGCGATCGGTCAGAAACAATCGACCATCGCTAACGTGGTTCGCAAACTGGAAGAAAACGGCGCACTGGCTAACACCATCGTCGTTGCCGCGAGCGCTTCGGAATCTGCAGCACTGCAGTTCCTGGCACCGTACTCCGGTTGCACCATGGGTGAATTCTTCCGCGACCGCGGTGAAGACGCGCTGATCGTTTATGACGATCTGTCCAAGCAAGCAGTGGCTTACCGCCAGATTTCCCTGCTGCTGCGCCGTCCACCAGGCCGTGAAGCTTACCCAGGCGACGTGTTCTATCTCCACTCCCGTCTGCTGGAGCGCGCATCCCGCGTTTCGGAAGAGTACGTAGAGAAGTTCACCAACGGCGCAGTGACCGGCAAAACCGGTTCCCTGACCGCACTGCCGATCATCGAAACCCAGGCTGGCGACGTTTCCGCGTTCGTTCCGACCAACGTGATTTCCATCACCGACGGTCAGATCTTCCTGGAATCGGCCATGTTCAACTCCGGGATCCGTCCTGCTGTGAACGCCGGTGTTTCGGTATCCCGTGTGGGTGGTGCCGCTCAGACCAAGATCATCAAGAAGCTCTCCGGTGGTATCCGTACCGCTCTGGCTCAGTACCGTGAACTGGCGGCATTCGCCCAGTTCGCTTCTGACCTGGACGAAGCGACCCGTAAGCAACTTGAGCATGGTCAGCGCGTTACCGAGCTGATGAAGCAGAAGCAATACGCACCAATGTCGATCGCTGACATGGCGCTGTCGCTGTATGCCGCTGAGCGTGGGTTCCTGACTGACGTTGAAATCGCCAAGATCGGCAGCTTCGAACAAGCGCTGATTGCTTTCTTCAACCGCGATCACGCCGAATTGATGGCGAAGATCAACGTGAAGGGTGACTTCAATGACGAAATCGACGCTGGCATGAAAGCCGGTATCGAGAAGTTCAAGGCCACCCAAACCTGGTAAGCCGCAGCGGGAGCCGCAAGGCTCCCGCTTGCTAACCTGATAGGTGTTACATGGCAGGCGCAAAAGAGATTCGCAGTAAGATTGCGAGCATCAAAAGCACGCAAAAGATTACCAGCGCCATGGAAAAAGTGGCGGTCAGTAAAATGCGCAAGGCACAAATGCGCATGGCTGCTAGCCGTCCTTACGCGGAGCGCATCCGCCAGGTTATTGGTCATTTGGCCAACGCCAACCCGGAATATCGCCACCCCTTCATGATCGAGCGTGAAATCAAGCGCGTCGGTTATGTCGTAGTGAGCAGTGACCGTGGTCTGTGTGGTGGCTTGAACACCAACCTGTTCAAGGCCCTGGTCAAGGACATGGCGGTAAACCGCGAAAACGGCGTCGAGATCGATCTGTGTGTTGTTGGTAGCAAGGGTGCGGCTTTCTTCCGCAACTTCGGCGGTAACGTCGTTGCAGCTATCAGCCACCTGGGTGAAGAGCCGTCGATCAATGATCTGATTGGCAGCGTCAAGGTGATGCTGGATGCCTACCTGGACGGCCGTATTGATCGCCTGTCCGTGGTGTCCAACAAGTTCATCAACACCATGACGCAACAGCCTACTGTGGAGCAGTTGATTCCACTGGAGGCAACCCCGGATCAATCGCTCAAGCACCACTGGGACTATCTCTACGAACCGGATGCCAAAGAGCTGCTTGACGGCTTGATGGTCCGCTACGTCGAGTCGCAGGTCTACCAGGCGGTGGTCGAGAACAACGCGGCTGAACAAGCTGCGCGGATGATCGCGATGAAGAACGCTACCGACAACGCCGGTGATTTGATCAGCGATTTGCAGCTGGTCTACAACAAGGCGCGTCAGGCTGCGATCACCCAAGAGATCTCGGAAATCGTCGGCGGCGCTGCCGCGGTTTAACGGTTCAAATATTCAGAGGATCCAGCTATGAGTAGCGGACGTATCGTTCAAATCATCGGCGCCGTTATCGACGTGGAATTTCCACGCGACAGCGTACCGAGCATCTATAACGCGCTGTTGGTACAAAGCGCGGCAGGGACCACTCTGGAAGTTCAGCAACAGCTGGGCGACGGCGTGGTTCGTACCATTGCGATGGGTTCCACCGAAGGCTTGAAGCGCGGTCTGGAAGTCAAGGACTCCGGCGCAGCCATCTCCGTACCGGTCGGTAAAGCGACCCTGGGCCGGATCATGGACGTACTGGGCAACCCGATCGACGAAGCTGGCCCGATTGACACCGAAGAGCGCTGGGGCATTCACCGTCCTGCGCCAACCTTCGCTGAACAAGCTGGCGGCAACGACCTGCTCGAAACCGGCATCAAGGTTATCGACCTGGTTTGCCCGTTCGCCAAGGGTGGTAAAGTCGGTCTGTTCGGTGGTGCCGGTGTAGGCAAAACCGTAAACATGATGGAACTGATCCGTAACATCGCCATCGAGCACAGCGGTTATTCCGTGTTCGCCGGTGTGGGTGAGCGTACTCGTGAGGGTAACGACTTCTACCACGAGATGAAGGATTCCAACGTTCTGGACAAAGTGGCACTGGTTTACGGTCAGATGAACGAGCCGCCGGGTAACCGTCTGCGCGTAGCACTGACCGGCCTGACCATGGCCGAGAAGTTCCGTGACGAAGGTAACGACGTTCTGCTGTTCGTCGACAACATCTATCGTTACACCCTGGCCGGTACTGAAGTATCCGCACTGCTGGGCCGTATGCCTTCCGCAGTAGGTTACCAGCCGACCCTGGCCGAAGAGATGGGTACTCTGCAAGAGCGTATCACTTCGACCAAAAACGGTTCGATCACCTCGATCCAGGCGGTATACGTACCGGCGGATGACTTGACTGACCCGTCGCCAGCGACCACCTTCGCCCACTTGGACGCCACCGTCGTTCTGTCCCGTGACATCGCTTCCCTGGGTATCTACCCAGCGGTCGATCCACTGGACTCGACTTCGCGCCAGCTGGACCCGAACGTAATCGGCCAGGACCACTACGACACCGCTCGCGGCGTACAGTATGTTCTGCAGCGTTACAAAGAACTGAAGGACATCATTGCGATCCTGGGTATGGACGAGCTGTCGGAAACCGACAAGCAGTTGGTAAACCGTGCTCGTAAGATCCAGCGTTTCTTGTCGCAGCCGTTCTTCGTGGCTGAAGTCTTCACCGGTGCTTCGGGTAAATACGTTTCCCTGAAAGACACCATTGCTGGCTTCAAAGGCATCCTCAACGGTGACTACGACCACCTGCCAGAACAAGCGTTCTACATGGTCGGCGGCATCGAAGAAGCGATCGAGAAAGCCAAGAAACTGTAATCCCGGCGCCCGGCAACGGGCGCTAATTTAGGTTGAGGCAATCAGATGGCTATGACAGTCCATTGCGATATCGTCAGCGCGGAAGGGGAAATCTTCTCCGGCCTGGTCGAGATGGTGGTTGCGCACGGTGCACTGGGTGATCTTGGTATCGCCCTGGGTCACGCGCCGCTGATCACTAATCTCAAGCCGGGCCCGATCCGCCTGATCAAGCAGGGCGGGGAAGAGGAGGTGTATTACATCTCCGGCGGTTTCCTCGAGGTTCAGCCGAACATGGTCAAGGTACTTGCCGACACTGTGCAACGTGCTGCCGACCTGGACGAAGCCTCCGCTCAGGAAGCCGTTAAGGCTGCCGAGAAGGCCTTGCATGACCGTGGTGCAGAATTCGATTACGGTTCTGCTGCCGCACGCCTGGCCGAGGCCGCAGCTCAGCTGCGCACCGTCCAGCAGATCCGCAAAAAGTTCGGCCACTAATAGGCCACCGCTTGTTGTGCGATTGATTAAAAAGGGTAGCCTCGGCTACCCTTTTTTCTTTTTAGATATTCATAACCTGGTCGCAGCCGCTGACCACCCAGGATTGGTAGCCAGTCATGTCTTTAGAAATCGTTATCCTCGCTGCTGGTCAGGGCACTCGCATGCGTTCGGCACTGCCGAAAGTTCTGCATCCGATTGCCGGCAACTCGATGCTCGGCCATGTTATCCACAGCGCCCGGCAACTTGATCCACAGCGCATCCACGTAGTGATCGGCCATGGCGCCGATGCAGTGCGCGAGCGCCTGGCGGCTGATGATCTGAATTTCGTCCTGCAGGACAAACAGCTTGGGACTGGCCACGCGGTTGCTCAAGCGGTGCCTTTCATTCAGTCCGACACCGTCCTGATTCTTTATGGTGACGTGCCATTGATCGAAGTCGAGACCCTGCAGCGTCTGCTCAAGCAAGTAGCGCCGCAGCAACTGGGTTTGTTGACAGTAGAGCTGGACGACCCGACCGGCTATGGCCGCATCGTCCGCAACGCCGACGGCAAGGTGACAGCCATCGTCGAGCAGAAAGACGCCAACGAAGCCGAACGAGCGATCACTGAAGGCAACACCGGCATTCTGGCGCTGCCGTTCGCGCAATTGGGTGGCTGGATGAGCCGTCTATCGAACAACAACGCCCAGGGCGAGTATTACCTGACCGACGTGATCGCGATGGCAGTCAGCGACGGTCTGGTCGTGGCCACCGAGCAACCGCATGACGCCATGGAAGTGCAGGGCGCTAACGACCGCAAGCAGCTTTCCGAGCTTGAGCGTCACTATCAGCTGCGCGCCGGTCGTCGTTTGATGGCTCAAGGCGTGACCCTGCGTGACCCGGCTCGATTTGATGTGCGCGGTGAAATCACCGTCGGCCGCGACGTGCTGATCGACATCAACGTGATCCTCGAAGGCAAGGTCGTTATCGAGGACGACGTGGTGATCGGTCCGAACTGCGTGATCAAGGACAGCACCCTGCGCAAAGGGGTTGTGATCAAGGCCAACAGCCATATCGAAGGTGCGATTCTCGGCGAAGGCAGCGATGCCGGCCCGTTCGCTCGTTTGCGTCCAGGTACTGTGCTGGAAGCAAGAGCGCATGTGGGTAACTTTGTTGAGTTGAAAAACGCTCATCTCGGCGAGGGCGCCAAGGCCGGTCATCTGACCTATCTGGGTGATGCCGAGATCGGCGCGCGTACCAACATCGGCGCGGGCACCATCACCTGCAACTACGACGGCGCCAACAAGTGGAAAACTGTGCTGGGTGAAGATGTGTTTATCGGTTCCAACAACTCGTTAGTTGCGCCTGTGGATATCTCTTCCGGTGCGACCACTGCTGCTGGTTCGACCATTACGCAGAATGTGGATAACGCGCAGTTGGCCGTGGGCCGTGCGCGGCAGAAGAATATAGATGGCTGGAAGCGGCCTGAGAAAATCAAGAAGGGCTGAGTTATCCACAAGGTCTTTTTATCGCCCTGCGCTTGACGAAGTTTCGCCAATAGGTTTTGATTGCTTCCGTTATCTTTCGAATCGAAATATACCAAGCCATGTCGAAACGCAATACACCTCAACGCCGACATAACATTCTCGCCTTGCTCAATGAGCAGGGCGAAGTCAGTGTGGATGAGCTGGCCAAGCGCTTGGAAACGTCGGAAGTTACGATCCGCAAGGATCTCGCGGCGCTTGAGAGCAATGGTTTGCTGCTGCGGCGTTATGGCGGAGCGATTACCCTGCCTCAAGAGCTGGTGGCCGACCTTGGTCAGCCGGTGTCCAAATACAAAAAGGCCATCGCCCGCGCTGCCGTTACACGAATTCGTGAGCATGCGCGGATCATCATCGACAGCGGCAGCACCACGGCGGCGATGATTCCGGAACTCGGCCAGCAGCCGGGCCTGGTCGTGATGACCAATTCCCTGCACGTCGCCAATGCCTTGAGCGAACTCGAGCATGAGCCGGTGCTGTTGATGACCGGCGGAACCTGGGACCCGCATTCCGAGTCCTTTCAGGGGCAGGTGGCCGAGCAGGTACTACGCTCTTACGATTTCGACCAGTTGTTCATCGGTGCCGACGGCATCGACCTGGTTCGCGGTACCACCACCTTCAACGAACTGCTGGGGCTGAGCCGGGTCATGGCTGAAGTCGCCCGGGAAGTGGTTGTCATGGTGGAGGCCGACAAGATCGGCCGCAAGATTCCCAATCTGGAACTGCCCTGGAGCAGCATCCATACCCTTATTACCGATGATCGCCTGCCGCTTGAGGCACGGGATCAGATTCAGGCCCGCGGAATCAACTTGATCCTCGCGGCTGTCAGTCAGGAGAAATAGCATGTGTGGAATTGTCGGCGCAGTTGCAGAACGTAATATCACCGCCATCCTGCTCGAAGGCCTCAAACGCCTTGAATACCGTGGCTATGACAGTGCCGGTGTAGCGGTCTACACCAATGACCAAAAGCTTGAGCGCCTGCGTCGCCCGGGCAAGGTCAGTGAATTGGAACTGGCGCTGGCCGAAGAACCGCTGGTCGGCCGCCTGGGTATCGCCCACACCCGCTGGGCCACTCACGGTGCGCCGTGCGAGCGCAACGCTCACCCGCATTTCTCCGATGATCTGGCGGTGGTGCACAACGGCATCATCGAGAACCACGAAGCCCTGCGCGAGCAACTAAAAGCCTTGGGTTACGTGTTCACCTCGGACACCGATACCGAAGTCATCGCTCACCTGTTGAACCACAAACTCAAGGGTCTGCCTGACCTGACCGTGGCCCTGAAGGCTACTGTCAAAGAGCTGCACGGTGCTTACGGTTTGGCGGTCATCAGTGCTCAGCAACCGGATCGTCTCGTCGCGGCGCGCAGCGGCAGCCCTCTGGTCATCGGACTGGGTATGGGTGAGAACTTCCTGGCTTCCGATCAGCTGGCGCTGCGCCAGGTCACCGACCGCTTCATGTACCTGGAAGAAGGCGATATCGCCGAAATTCGACGCGACAGCGTGCAGATTTGGGACGTAAGCGGCCAAGTTGTCAAACGCGAATCCGTGCAGTACAGCGATGGCGCCGAAGCCGCCGACAAGGGCGAATTCCGCCACTTCATGCTCAAGGAAATTCACGAGCAACCGGCTGTGGTGCAGCGCACCCTGGAAGGTCGCCTGAGTCCGAACGGCGTGCTGGTGCAAGCGTTCGGTCCACAGGCGGCCGAGCTGTTCGCCAAAGTGCGTAACGTGCAGATCGTCGCGTGCGGCACCAGTTACCACGCCGGCATGGTTGCCCGTTACTGGCTCGAAGAACTGGCCGGCATCCCGTGCCAGGTCGAAGTCGCCAGCGAATTCCGCTACCGTAAGGTGGTGGTGCAGCCCGACACACTGTTCGTGACCATCTCCCAGTCCGGTGAAACCGCCGACACCCTGGCCGCTCTGCGTAACGCTAAAGAGTTGGGTTACCTGGCGAGCCTGGCGATTTGCAACGTCGGCATCAGCTCACTGGTGCGTGAGTCCGACCTGACACTGCTGACCCAGGCCGGCCGCGAAATCGGCGTGGCCTCGACCAAAGCCTTTACCACCCAATTGGTCGGTCTGTTGTTGCTGACCTTGTCCCTGGGCCAGGTTCAAGGCACGTTGGCCAAGGGCGTCGAAGCCACGTTGGTTGAAGAGCTGCGTCGTCTGCCAACTCGTTTGGGCGAAGCCCTGGCCATGGACAGCACCGTCGAAAAAATCGCCGAGCTGTTCGCCGAGAAAAACCACACCTTGTTCCTCGGTCGTGGTGCGCAATTCCCGGTAGCGATGGAAGGGGCTCTCAAACTCAAGGAAATCTCCTACATCCACGCTGAAGCCTATCCGGCCGGCGAGCTGAAACACGGCCCGTTGGCGCTTGTGGATAACGACATGCCGGTGGTTACCGTGGCACCGAACAACGAGTTGCTGGAGAAGTTGAAATCCAACCTCCAGGAAGTCCGCGCCCGTGGCGGCGAGCTGATCGTCTTCGCAGACGAACAAGCCGGCATGACCAATGGCGAAGGCACTCATGTTGTGCAGATGCCGCACATCCACGACATCCTGTCGCCGATCCTCTACACCATTCCGCTGCAGTTGCTCTCGTATTACGTCGCTGTGTTGAAGGGCACTGACGTTGACCAGCCGCGAAATCTGGCGAAGTCAGTGACGGTGGAATAAGTTATCCACAGGTGATGGAAACATTAAAAATCGCAGCCTACGGTTGCGATTTTTTTTATCTGAATTGAGGACACGCCCATGGACCGATTCCAGGAAATGCAGGTCTTCGCTGCCGTCGCCCAAGACCAAGGCTTCTCGGCGGCGGCGCGGCGTTTGGGCCTGTCGGCGGCCAGTGTCACTCGTGCAGTGGCGGCGCTGGAGAAACGCATTGGCACGTTGCTGCTGACGCGAACCACCCGCAGTGTGCATTTGAGCGAGGCGGGCCAGCGTTACCTGGAAGACTGTCGGAGGATTCTCGCCGAGGTGCAGGAAGCCGAAGATTCGGCGGCGGGCAGTCACACCCAACCGCGTGGGCAACTGACAATCACCGCGCCGGTGTTGTTCGGTGAGCTGTTTGTCACGCCAGTGATGGTGAATTATCTGACGCAGTTTCCTGAAGTCAGTATCAATGGGTTGCTGGTCGATCGAGTGGTCAGCATGGTCGAGGAGGGCATCGATGTCGCCGTGCGGATCGGTGAGTTGCCCGACAGTAATCAGCACGCGATTCGCGTGGGTGAGGTTCGGCGGGTGATTTGCGGCTCGCCGGAATTCCTGACGGCCCATGGTCGACCTCGACATCCTCAGGATCTGGCTCAGGCGCCGGTTATTGCGACGTCCTCTATCGGTCAGTCGAGAACCTGGCCGTTCCTCGAAGGAGGAGAGCCGCTGAGTGTTCGACCAGCGCCGCGCCTGGTGGTGACGGCCAATCAGGCGGCCATTACGGCGGCATGCCTGGGTTTGGGGCTGACCCGGGTTCTGTCTTATCAGGTCGCGAGCAAAGTCGCCTCCGGTGAGCTGGAAATCGTTCTGGCTGACTTCGAACTGCCGCCATTGCCTATCCATGTGGTCTATCAGGGCGGGCGCAAGGCCCCTGCGCGGATTCGCAGTTTTGTGGATTTTGCGGTGAACGCGCTGCGTGAGCATCCGTCCTTGCAGGCGTGATGGTTTATTTCGCCTGGTGAAATAATGGATTGCGTTCGCTGGTTATTCTGTTGTTTTGGTTGCGGGTGGAAGATAGCTCCCCACCGGTGCTGAACAACTGTTCAACAGCACCAACACCCAGCGGAGTCGACCATGCAAGCGATCAAACTCTACAACTTCCCACGTTCCGGCCACGCTCACCGTGTGGAGCTGATGCTGTCCCTGCTGCATTTGCCGACCGAATTGATCTTTGTCGATCTGCCCAAAGGCGCCCACAAACAGCCGAATTTCCTGGCGCTCAATGCGTTTGGTCAGGTTCCGGTCATCGATGATCAAGGCGTGGTGATGGCCGACTCCAATGCGATTCTGGTTTATCTGGCGCAAAAATATGGCGACGGCCGCTGGCTGCCAACCGATCCGGTCGGGGCGGCCAAGGTTCAGCGCTGGTTGTCGATTGCCGCGGGGCCGATTGCCTTTGGCCCTGCCAGAGCGAGGCTGATCACGGTGTTTGGTGCGGCTTACAACGCTGAAGAAGTGATCGCTTATTCCCACACCTTGCTCAAAGTGATCAATCAGGAACTGGCAACAACGCCGTATCTGGCTGGCGCCGAGCCAACCATTGCCGACGTTTCGGCCTACAGCTACATCGCCCATGCGCCAGAAGGCAACGTGTCGCTGGATGACTACGCCAACATCCGCGCCTGGCTGGCGCGGATCGAAGCCTTGCCAGGGTTTGTCGGCATGCCGCGCACCGTTGCCGGTCTGCAAAAAACTGCCTGATGCTTACGGCCCGACACTGTCAGGTCATTCACACTGCGCCGATGGCGCAGGGGAGAAGTCGTTGTGGACCGTTCACCCTGGCACGCCGGCGAGAAGCAGTTGCAGGCTCATGTGGGCATTGCCGAGCGAATGGAGGTGCTCGGTCGTAAGGTGATTCGTAGCGAGATGCCGGACCAGCACCGCACGTTCTATCAGCAACTGCCGTTCATGCTGTACGGCGCGGTGGATGCCGACGGTAATCCCTGGGCCAGTATTCTCGAAGGGCAACCGGGCTTCGCTCACTCGCCCACGCCAGGAGTGCTGCAATTTCGCAGCCTGCCGGGCGCTGATGATCCGGCGCCATTGTCGGAGGGCGCGGCTATCGGCCTGCTGGGGATCGAACTGCACACCCGGCGTCGCAACCGCCTCAACGGCCGAGTCGGCGCGATGACGGCGAGCGGCTTCGATGTGACGGTGGAGCAGTCTTACGGCAATTGCCCGCAATACATCCAATTGCGGCAGTTTCGCTCGGTCCCGTTGGCGGATCCGTCGACTCGCATCGCGCAACATCTCAACGGGCTGGATGATGCGGCCAAAACCCTGATCGCCGGAGCCGATACGTTCTTTGTCGCCAGTTACGTGGACGTCGATGGCAAACGTTCGGTGGACGTTTCTCACCGCGGCGGACAGGCCGGTTTCGTACAAGTAGAAGGCAATCGCCTGACCATTCCCGATTTCGCCGGCAACCTGTTTTTCAACACCTTGGGCAACCTGCTGCTCAATCCCCGGGCCGGTTTGCTGTTTGTCGATTTCAATTCGGGAGACCTGCTGCACCTCAGCGGTCGCACCGAAGTCATTCTTGAAGGCCCACAGGTCGAGGCGTTTCAAGGGGCCGAGCGCTTGTGGACATTCGAGGTGGAAAGCGTGGTGCGTCGGCCCGCCGCGCTTGCTCTGCGGTGGCGCTTCGACGGCGTGTCACCGACCAGTTTGCTGACCGGCACCTGGGAGCAGGCCAATGCCCGTCTTCAAGCGCAGGCTTTGGGGGATCGCTGGCGGCCGCTGCGGGTGGCGCGCATCAAAGAGGAGAGCCCCAACATCCGCTCGATCTATCTGGAGCCTGCCGATGACGCGGGGTTGCCAGTGTTTCAGGCCGGGCAGCATTTGCCGCTGCGCTTCAACATTGCCGGCGAGGTGCACATCCGCACTTACAGCCTGTCGAGCGCGCCGTCCGATGATTTTTTCCGCATCAGCGTGAAGCGTGAAGGCTTGGTGTCTTCGCACCTGCATGAACAGGTGCGTGTCGGTGATCTGTTGGAGGCCCGTGCGCCTCAAGGACATTTCACCGTGGCACCTAATGAACGTCGGCCGCTGGTGTTGTTGGCTGCCGGCGTGGGCATCACGCCGCTGCTGTCGATGCTGCGCGAGGTGGTTTATCAAGGCCTGC
This sequence comes from Pseudomonas sp. ANT_J28, assembly GCF_008370005.1. NCBI lineage: Bacteria > Pseudomonadati > Pseudomonadota > Gammaproteobacteria > Pseudomonadales > Pseudomonadaceae > Pseudomonas > Pseudomonas sp. ANT_J28. The sequence continues at coordinate 68,520 of NZ_VOBM01000005.1, read as the reverse complement.
GCACCCGCCGCATCCGGCCGATCTGGTTTTTCCAGAGTTCTCGCACATTGGCCGATCAAGTGTTTCGTCCTGAGCTGGATCGCTTGCTTGATGGCGCAGGTGATGCGGTCAGGGTGCTGCGTCTGGTGAGTCAGCCGGAAGCCGGGGCCTTGGAGGGGGAGGATTTCGACCTGACGGGGCGGATCGACACCGCGCGGCTCAAGACCCTCCTTGAAGGGGAGGACTACGATCAGCTGGATTTTGTCCTCTGTGGTCCGGGCAGTTTTACCCAAGGGCTGTACGACGGCCTGCGGGAAATGGACATCCGCGATGCAAGGATTCACGCCGAAACCTTCGGCCCCTCGACTTTACGCCGGGTGCCGGACCCCGACGCGGTGATCATCGAGCAACCGCCCGCTGCTAAGACCTCCGTGCCGGTGGTGTTTCAGCGCTCGGCTAAAGAGGCCCGTTGGCAACCGGATGGTGGCAGTTTGCTGGAGTTGGCGGAAAGCCGTGGGCTGCGCCCGGAATTCAGTTGCCGCGGCGGTTCCTGCGGGACCTGCAAGACTCGCCTGATCAGCGGCCAGGTGAATTATCCACAGCCGCCGGCCGAAGTGCCGGATGACGGACAAGTGCTGATTTGTTGTGCGATTCCGGCGCAGGGGTCGCAGGCTCTTGTCCTCGACCTGTAGCATCTGCCGAACGCAGCTTCTGGCCGCTGCGACAAAGGATCAGATTCGGTTATGTATTTTTTTGCTCGTCTGTCGGCGTTGATTGTAGCGGTGGCATTGCTCAACGGTTGCGAACAACAGGACGCGCCACCGCTCGATCAACAACTCTACGTCTGGCAACGGCAATGGACACCGGCTCACGAAGCGGCGTTGAAGGACAGCCGCGCTGACTTTTCCACCCTGCGGGTGCTGGCCTTGCAGGCATTCCCCGAGGCGGGTTGGAGCCGGGCGCGGATTGATCCGGCGCTGCTTAAACGTGATGGTCGGCCGCTGATCGCGGTGATTCGTCTCGACGGCCAACTCAAGTCGCTGGATCGAGACGCAGTCACCGCGCAGATCCAGCAGGTACTCGGCGATTGGCAAGGGCAGGGACTGAATCTCTCCGGCGTGGAAATCGACCACGATGCCGGTAATGCTCGGCTACCGGCCTACCGCGAATTTCTTACGCACCTGCGCGCAGTTCTGCCGGCCTCTATTGCGCTGAGCATCACCGCATTGCCCGCCTGGCTCGACAGTCCCGAATTGCCGGCGCTGTTATCCACAGTCGACAGCAGCGTGTTGCAGGTGCACGCGGTCAGCGATCCGCGTCTTGGCTTGTTCGACCCGGATCAGGCCCGTCAATGGACCAGGGCCTGGAGCCGCATCACCTCCAAACCTTTCTATCTGGCGCTGCCGGCCTATGGGGTGGCGTTGTTGCCGGGCGGCACAGGTGCGCCGGTAGTGGAAAGCGAAGTACCCATCGAACGGGGCGGCAAACGCCGGGAATTGCTCGCCGATCCGCAGCAACTGAGCCGACTCGGGACCGAGTTGCGCAACGATCCACCGGCGCATCTGGCGGGCCTGATCTGGTTTCGTCTGCCGCTGGCCAGCGACCGCCGGGCCTGGAGTCTGACGACCCTGAGCGCTGTGGCGCGTGGCGATACTCTCGACAGTCGACTGGCGTTGAAACTCTCGGTGCAGAACGACCTCTATGACATCAGCCTCAGCAATCAGGGCAACCTCGACAGCGCCTGGCCCGAACGCCTGACACTCGTGGTGCAGGGCTGTGACGGTGCCGATGCGCTGGCCGGTTATGCGTTGCAACAGCGCCCGGACCTGCTTACCTTCACCCGCCTGCGCGACGGTCGAATACCGGCCGGCGGGCAGCGCGCCGTGGGTTGGGCTCGTTGCGCACATATTGATCAAGGAGGTTCGAATGTTTACCCGTAACTGGCCCCGCCATCTGCTTTGCCTGAGCCTCAGCCTGTGGCTGGGTTCGGCGCTGGCCTGCGGGCCGGATTTCCCGATGCGTCTGCTGGACAACCGCGGCCAGTCGCTGGCGGAGCTGCCGGAAGGTAACTTCAGATTTGAAATCAGTCGCCTCGGGCATGCGGTCGCCGGGCTGAAGAACGTCACCGAAACCGCCTATAACATCGATGCTCCCGACTACGCAGAACAGCGGGATAAGGCTGAGCAATCCGGTTTGACGGCTGAGCAGCAAACACTGGTGAAACAGTTACGCAGCCTGACCGATGCGCATGAGGTCGAGATTCAGGGGGCGAGCCTGCCGGCTGAGCTCAAGCTCTATCTGGCTGGTGCGGTGGCATTTAATGCCGGTGATCATGGGCTGGCAGCCGAGTACTTCCAGAAGGTGCTGGCATTGCCAGCGGATCAACGGGCGTTGCGCAGCACCTGGGCTGCTTACTCGTTAGGCCGTGCGCTGTTTGCCATGAGCGCGGAAGCGGACGCGGGTCCTGACCTGTTGGCTCAGTCTCGAAAGGCCTTCGAGCAGACCCGTCAGCTAAGCATCGACGGCTTCAGCGACCCACTGGAACTGGGTGTGGCCAGCCTCGGCGAAGAAGCCCGAGTAGCCCGCACCGCTGGAGACTGGAACCGCGCCATCGAACTCTACGCCACGCAAAACCTTCAGGGTTCGGCGGTGGGTTACACCTCGCTGAAACTGTTGGTAGCCGACCTCGCGGCGATGCCTGACGATCAACTGGCCATATTGCTCAACGGCAAACCGGTACAGCAACTGGTGACGGCGTCGTTGATCAGCCGACTGGGCTGGTCATTCGGTGATCAACCGCCGAACGAATTGAAACTGATCAAACTGCTGCAAAACAGCACTCGCGGTAGTCTGGATAACGCTGATCGCCTGGCGGCGGTGAATTATCAACAGGGTGATTACGCCAGCGCCAAGGCCTTCCTCGAACACGCCGGTAATGGCGGACTGGCGTGGTGGCTGCGGGCCAAACTGGCCGTGCGCGATGGCGATAAAAACGCGGCTGCCGCAGCGTATGCCAAGGCTGCCCAGGCCTTCCCACAGAATGAGTCGTGGGGTGAGCGGCGCACGCCAGACTGGGACTTCGAAACGCTTCAGCCCAAGTGTCGGGTCGAGGGTGAAAGCGCGATCCTGGCGTTGCAACGCGGGGATTACCTGCAAGCGTTCGATCAGCTTTATCGCAGTAAAGATATCTACTGGTTTGACGCCGCCACGGTCGCCGAGCGGGTGTTGACCGTCGATGAGCTCAAGCAATACGTCGACACTCAAGTGCCGGCGCCGCCACCTCTGACTCAGCAGGATCGCGATAACTACGTGCCATTGCCGGTGGCGGCGAAACTGCGCAATTTGCTCGGGCGGCGCTTGCTGCGTGAAGAGCGGTATGACGAAGCCCCAGCCTATTTCGATAACGCCGATTTGCAGGCCAAGGCCAAGTGGTACGGGCAGTTGCGCCACGACGCCGAATCAAAATGGTGGCCGACCAAACGGGCATTCGCTTACTACTATGCCTCGACACTGGCCCGTTTCGACGGAATGGAGCTGTTGGGCTACGAGTTGTCCCCGGATTACGCGACCTTCGGTGGCAATTACAGTCTGGAGGCGCCCGAGCTCAAGGTCGGGCCGCTGATGGCCGAGGGTGAAGTGCAGCGCCAGCAAGCCACGGTGGCGCAGCCGGATGAGCGTTTCCACTACCGTTTTGTCGCCACGGCGTTGGCGAGCAAGGCCGCTGATCATCTGCCCCATAGCAGTCAGGCGTTTGCTTCGGTGCTGTGCAAGGCTTCGTCGTGGGGCACCAGCCTGCAAGAGCAAAGCGCGTTCTACCGTCGTTATGTCGAGGAAGGTCCGTATGTGGTCTGGGCCGGCGATTTTGGTCACCAATGCCAGGATCCGGACTTCCAGAACGTCGACAAGCGCTATGTGACCCAGGTCACCGACGCCGCGCGCTCGCAGTTGCGGCCCTACAAAACTCCGTTGCAGATTGGCGGTGTGATAGCGGTCACGGCGGCGGCGCTGTTGCTGATCAATCGCCGCCGCAAGACGCGGTAAGGCTCAAGCCTGTTGCACAAAGGTCAGCCGCACGGCGAAGCCGATCAACAGGCTGCCAAACAGCCATTGCTGCAGGCGCTGGGCCGAAGGACTGCGTTGCAGCCAACGGCCAAGCGCTGCGCCGGTCAGTGCGTAAGCGCTGTCGAACAACAACCCAACGCCAACCAACACCACGCCCAGAGTCGCGAATTGCGTGAGCACCGGCCCGGCGTGTGGATCGATGAACTGCGGCAGCAGCACCGAGCAGAACAGCAATGCTTTGGGGTTGAGCAGGTTGGTCAGCAAACCGCGCTGGATCGCTGCGCGCCAGCGAGGTTTTTCGGTAGTGGCGTCTGCTCCGTTCAAACTCGGCAGCATTGTGGTTCGCAGGCATTGAATGCCGATCCACAGTAGATAGGCGGCCCCGGCCAGGCGTACCACGTCGAAGGCCCAGGGCGCAGCTTTGAACAGTGCCGCCAACCCCAACGCTGCCAACGCTACATGGCATCCCCGGGCCACACCCAGACCCACCGCAGTCGCCAGCGCCGCGCCTTTGCCCTGACGGGCACCGGTTTGCAACAACAGGATCATGTCCGGGCCCGGCAACAGATAGACCACCGCCAGCGCCATGAAAAACACCCAGAGTCCTGCCACGTTGCACCCCATTCGTTGTCGATTCGGTACGGCCAGTCTAGGGCTGAAGGGCAGGGCAGGTGGTTGCGTAGTTCGCTTCTAAAATGCTTCTGGGTGGCATAACCTGCCACTCAATTGCATTTGAACCATCAGGATCTGCCAAACCATGAAGCTGGATGCCTACGACCGCAAGATTCTCGCAGCCCTGCAGCGGGACGGCCGCTTGAGCAATGTACAACTGGCTGACGAGATCGGCCTGTCCGCCTCGCCTTGTTTGCGCCGAGTACGGATGCTCGAAGAAGCTGGGGTGATACGCGGTTACCAGGCCAATCTGGATCGCGACGAAGTAGGGCTTGGACTGACGGTGTTTGTCGGGGTCAAGGTCGAGCGGCATAACGATGAACAGGCCGAAGCCTTTCGCCTGGCCGTGACGGCGCTACCCGAGGTTATTTCAGCGTTTCTGGTGTCAGGGGAATCGGATTTTCTGCTGCAAGTAGTGGTGCCGGATCTGCGCGCCTATGACCGTTTTCTCACAGGGCGTTTGCTGAAATTGCCGGGCGTAAGTGACATCCGCAGCAACTTTGCGATTCATACGGTTAAAACACCGGGGGCGTTGCCGCTGGAGCATTTACCACTGTAGATCGCGAAGACGGGTTAACCAAATACTACACAGCGGTCAAAACTTAAAAGGGAATTGATTAATCCTGGTGGATAAACTAGCCTTGTGTTTTATATGTGTGAAACACTTTAATCATGAATTTTGAAAATATTCGTTACTATTTCGCTGTGCTTCTTTTAACTCTTGGGACCAATGGTCTTTACGCGGGAGCTATTGTATGGGTAATAAAATACTTCATTCCCATGGAAGGCATGGTTTTGGGCGCTGCCTATATAGTTACATATACGTTCCTCTGTTTTTTTGCGTTTCGTTTTTTAGTCAAAAGGCTACGTGGAATAGTGTGATTTTAAATGAATTTTGAAAATATTCGTTACTATTTTTCACTGCTTCTTTTGGTCCTTGGGAGCAATGGTCTTTATGCGGCACTTATTGTACGGGTAATAAAATACTTCATACCCATGGAGGGCATGATTTTGCGCATTGCTTATATAGTTACTTATATTATTCTCTGTGTTTTCTGGTTTCGTTTTTTAGTCAAAAAATTACGTGGCGTAATTTGATTTGAATGGCGGTATAGCGCCTTGTGTCTATTTTGGTTTTTCTTTAGAAAACATTGAATTTAATGTGATGTAATCAACCAGAGCCTCGAAAAATAGAGCTACCTTCCCTATTTGTATATACGCCCTTTCATGATTTATCGGGTCATGTCTAAATAGCTGTACCGAGTCAGGCTTGCGTACTAGCCTAATAATACCAATACCAGACAATAGTAAGTCCATAGAACCATAGACCATATCTCCCTCGAACTCGCCTCCAAAAATGGCTTGATAAGCGTTCCGCACAGGTCCCTGCGCACCAGGTGCTTCAGGACCGTTATAAATATTGCCAAAACCTTCATAGATATTATTAACGCCATGCGCTATAAACATCCCACCAAATGGCGCGGCCCATCCACCTGTGCCTACAGTAACCGCTACACCTGTCTCAACTTGCATGGCGCCGGCGACAAGACCTATGCCATTTTGAGCATAAAAAATCGCCTTGGAAGATAGCTCTGCATATTCTTTTATTATCGATTGGACTCCCTCCCACGCAGTGATGAGCCCTTCATCAACAGCCTTGATAACTTCGTTGGCATAAGAAGAAACCATCGAATTGAATTGAAGTTGCGTGATACCGTCATGAAAATGTGTAGCGCCTACTGTGCAGCCTAATGCAACCAGGTCCGAAGCGGCCTTGGTGACGTCATGTATATCGCATGACGTCTCATTTATCTTCGTTTCCCCACGTGCTATAGGCACTTGCACCCGCTTGGATGTGCGTCCAACTAATATCTCGATAACGAATGGATACCAGCTCTTGCGGCTCTGTGTCAGACATATGAATAGCGTGGGGGATTTGAAGGGTTACATTCGCAATACGCCCGCCCGTTATTTTCACTGAATAATATTTATCCTGACCGCCGGCAGGAGCAGTGCGATAAAAATCAATCTTGCACTCAACTTCTTCACACTCAGCCAGAGCACTGGCTAGCAGTGGCGAAGATTTATCGATGTTTTTGGTAATAGCAATAGGCATATGTTTGCCTCGCCCGCCTGACATGTTGCCATCACTGCCCGTAAACATGCTATGGGCATAAGCCAACACCATGATTTCGTCTTCATGCCCAAACTGGCATTTGTTACCGATAGAGTCTTGGCTGGAACAGCCGGAAGAAATCAGACCCTGCTTTTTACCGGTAATAGTCATGTAGCTATGACTCGCCATGCGCTCACTCCTTGTGCTCAGAATGGGGGGGAGTTTAAGGCAAAGGAGGTAGCCACTTATGTAGGTCGTTTCTGAAAATTCCTGTATTTCTTGAAACGAAAAATCGTGTCGGTCACCCGTCTATTCTTTCGTTTGGCACAACCAAGGTTGTGCCATTTTGATTTGTGTATTGAGCCTTACATTTGCGTCGCCATCCCCTCCACATTCATCGCCGCCTGACGCAAGGCCTCGGAGCGGGTCGGGTGTGGATGACAGGTCAGGGCAATGTCCTCGGCGGAGGCGCTGAACTCCATGGCCACGCAATATTCGCCAATCATTTCGCTGACACTTGGGCCCACAAGGTGCACGCCGAGAATCTCGTCGGTGCGCTCATCGGCCAGCACTTTGGCGAAGCCTTCGGTTTCGTGATTGATCTTTGCCCGGCTGTTGGCGGTGAAGGGAAACTTGCCGACCTTGTAGGCGCGGCCTTCGGCCTTGAGCTGCTCTTCGGTCTTGCCGACGCTGGCCAGTTCCGGCTTGGTGTAGATCACGTTGGGGATCAGGTCGTAGTTGACCTCGGCAGCCTTGCCGACAATCTGCTCGATGCAGGCCATGGCCTCGTCTTCGGCCTTGTGGGCGAGCATCGGCCCAGACGTAACGTCGCCAATCACCCAGATGCCAGCCGCTTCAGTGCGATGGCCCTTGTTGACGAGCATGCCTCGCTTGTCCGTGGCAAGGCCGACGTTTTCCAGCCCCAGGCCTTGGGTGTAAGGCCGGCGTCCGATGGATACCAACACGTAATCCGCTTCAAGCAGTTCGGCAGTGCCGCCAGCCGCGGGCTCGACGCTGAGCTGAACGCCGGTCGCTGAGGTTGTGGCGCTGGTGACTTTGGAACTCAATTTGAAGTGGATGCCCTGTTTACTCAACGAACGTTGCAGGGTTTTGCCGGCCTCACCATCCACACCGGGGCAGATCCGGTCGAGAAACTCGACCACGGTCACCTGAGCGCCCAAACGCCGCCACACCGAACCCAGCTCCAGGCCGATCACCCCAGCTCCGATCACCACTAAATGTTTCGGCACTTCGGTCAGCGACAACGCGCCCGTCGAATCGAGGATGCGCTTGTTATCGATGTCCACACCGGGCAGGGGAGTGGGCTCGGAACCGGTGGCGATGATGATGTCCTTGGTGTTCAGTTCGGTCTTGGCGCCCTGGCTGTCGGTCACCGTCACTTTGCCGGGCCCGTCGATGTGGCCCCAGCCCTTGACCCAATGGACTTTGTTTTTGCGAAACAGAAACTCGACGCCCTTGGTCAACCCGGCAACGCTTTCATCCTTTTGCTTCATCATTTGCGCGAGGTTGAGTGTGGGTTTGACGTCAATCCCCAGGTTGGCGAATTCCGCGCCCATGGCGGCGTCGTAGAGTTCGGAGGCGTGCAACAACGCCTTTGACGGCATGCAGCCAACGTTCAGGCAGGTGCCGCCGAGGGTGGCGCGTCCTTCTACGCAAACCGCTCGCAGGCCCAACTGACCGGCGCGGATCGCCGCGTTATAACCACCGGGGCCTCCGCCCAGAATCACGACGTCATAGTTGCTCATGGTTGTACTCCTGGAGTGAACGGGGATCAGAATGGGGAAACGTAGTCCTTGGTTAAAATTACGAACGTAATATGTGCGTTCCGCAGCATTTTGGTCAAGGCTTCAGCCAAGCGACAGGTTGAGCGCTTTTAGATAGAGCATTTAAGAACGGAAATTTCACGGCTTTCGTTATACCGTAACGTATTGCGATATGAGCAACGATAAACACTGGGGTGGTATGCAAGTCGATCTCGATGTCGATGGGACGCAAGTAGCCGGGCTGCCGCGTTTCCAGCAGGCGGTTTTTCAAGGGCGACGATTGCGTCAGTTCGCGATCGGTCTGGGCGCTCTGGCGGCGACAGGTTGGTTGCTGGCGTTTTTTGTCGGGCTGTTTGCGCCGCAGTCGTTCTGGCCCGCGTTGCTGGTCAATCAGAGCGCCGGTTTGTTGGTGCTGGTCGCCGGTTTGCAATCGGCCTGGTGGGTGACGCAATGGCGTGCGCGGGCGTTGAACCCGGTCGTGCAGGTCGTCGTTGCTGACGAAGTCGTTGCCCCGGTGGGCTGGTACGAGCGGCTGCTGGATCGGCTCAGCCAGCGTTGGCTGCGAATGCTGGTGCAGATCGGCGCCCCGACGCTGTGGCTCGCGGGTTGGTCGCTGTTGACGTTATTGAGCATCAAACAAGTCTGGAACCTGGCACTGCCGCCCACCGCGCTGGGGTTGTCGGCCAGTGTCGGAGCGGCGCTGTCGTTGCTGCTGGCCTTCGGTTTGCTGGTGCTGGAACGTCAACTGGCGCAGGAAAACGTCGCCCAATGGCCTGAAGCAGCATCGCTGGCGCAGCTGACACGGGTGGCGATCATTGGTCTGGTGCTTGGCGCTTTGTGCCTGTTGTTGGGTGGCGAAACCTCGATCTGGCCGGTGCGTCTGGCGGTACTGATCGGCCTGCTGCCGGGGCTCGTCGCCGCCGAACTACTGTTGCGCGCCCTGCTGTCGTTGTTCAGTCCGCAGCGCGAACAACTCGAACCCGCCTTGCTGGCGCGCAGCTTCGTCGCCGACATGCTGCGCTGGCCGCCGCAACCTTTGCTGGCATTGCAGCACGAATTGCACAACCGCTTCGGAATCGACCTGCGGCAGATCTGGGCCTTTACCTACATGCGTCGGGCATTTTTGCCGGTGCTGGCCGTGGTCTCGATTGTGGGTTGGTCACTGACCGGCATTCACGAAATCCCAATGCAAGGGCGGGGCATCTACGAGCGATTCGGCAAACCGGTGGAGGTGTTCGGTCCCGGTTTGCACGCGGGTTTGCCCTGGCCTCTGGGCCGAGTGTTGAGCGTCGAAAACGGTGTGGTCCACGAGTTGGCCACCAGTGTTGGCGACACACCGGCGCCGGTCATGGCCGAACCCGCCGAAGGCCCGGCGCCCGCGATTGCCAATCGCTTGTGGGATGCCAGCCATGTGAACGACAAATCCCAAGTCATTGCCAGCCGCCGAGGCGACAAGCAGAGCTTCCAGATCGTCAACATGGATGTTCGTTTTGTGTATCGCATCGGCCTGAGTGATCAAGCGGCGTTGGCCGCGACCTACAACAGCGCTGATGTCCCGACACTGATCCGCAGCACCGCCAGCCGAATTCTGGTTCACGATTTCGCTTCGCGAACCCTCGACGGTTTGCTCGGTGAAGACAGGGTAGGGCTCGCCGAAGAGATTGGTCGCGCGGTACAGGCCGACTTGCAGAAACTCGACAGCGGCGTGGAAATTCTCGCCACCGTGGTCGAGGCGATTCATCCGCCGGCCGGTGCCGCCAATGCCTATCACGGCGTTCAGGCAGCGCAGATTGGCGCCCAGGCATTGATTTCCCGCGAGCGCGGTGCGGCGGCGGAGGCCACCAACCAGGCGCAATTGCAGGCCAGCATCGCTCGCGATCAAGCGACGGCCAGCGCTCGTGAAATCAACGCCACCGCCCAAGCGGCAGATCTGAGATTCGGCGCCGAGCAGAAGGCCTACGCCAGCGCCGGCCAGGCCTTCGTGCTGGAGCAGTACTTCAGCCAACTGTCCCAGGGCCTGGCCAATGCCAGGTTGCTGGTGCTCGATCATCGTCTGGGCGGCAGCAGTAACGCGCCGACCATAGACTTACGTACGTTCACGCTGCCGGCTGACCCTGCGCCGGCGCGTAAAACCGCTCAGCCAGGAGCTGCCAATTGAGCCAGTCACACACTCACGATCACGATGACCATACTGGCCACGATCACGGCCATGGCGGGCATCACCACGGACATCACCACCACGGTGATCCCCAAGAAGCTGGCCCGTTCCCATGGCGGCGAATGGGCTGGGCAGCGTTACTGGTAGCGTTCGCCATCGCGGCAGCGAGCCTGGTGCAGGTGCGTTCGGGGGAGGCCACGGTGATCACGCGTTTCGGTAATCCGTCGCGGGTATTGTTGGAGCCGGGTCTTGGCTGGCGTTGGCCTGCTCCTTTTGAAGCGGCGATTCCTGTCGATCTGCGACTGCGCACGACCTCGAGTGGTTTACAGGATGTGGGTACGCGGGACGGTTTGCGTATCATCGTTCAGGCTTACGTGGCCTGGCAGGTTCAGGGTGATCCGGACAACGTGCAACGCTTCATGCGCGCCGTACAGAATCAGCCGGACGAAGCAGCGCGGCAGATTCGTACGTTTGTTGGCTCCGCGCTGGAAACCACGGCCAGCAGTTTTGATCTGGCTAACCTGGTGAACACCGACGCCAACAAAGTACACATCGCTGATTTTGAAGCGCAACTGCGTCAGCAAATCGATCAGCAGTTACTCACCACTTATGGCGTGCGGGTGCTGCAAGTCGGTATCGAGCGTCTGACCTTGCCGTCGGTAACCCTCACCGCTACGGTCGATCGCATGCGTGCCGAGCGTGAAACAATCGCCACCGAACGCACGGCCATCGGTAAGCGCGAAGCGGCGCAAATCCGTTCCGCTGCCGAGCGGGATGCGCGCATCGTGCAGGCTGATGCCACGGTAAAAGCGGCGGACATCGAAGCGCAATCGCGCGTCGAAGCCGCGCAAATTTACGGTCGCGCCTACGCCGGGTCGCCACAGCTCTACAACCTGCTGCGTTCCCTCGACACACTAGGCACGATCGTCACGCCCGGAACAAAACTGATTCTGCGCACCGATGCCGCGCCGTTCCGGGTGTTGGTTGACGGTCCGCCGACCCTTGATAACAAGTCCGGGTCGCAGCCATGAAATTAGTTCCACGTGGAACAAATGAGTTAAGCAGTCCCTGGATTCAGGCGGGGCGCTTGGCTTTTTTGGCCCTTTACGCCGTGACAGTGCTGGCTGCTTTGGCTTGGGCGTTCTCCAATGTACGGCAGATCGATCCGCAAAATCGCGCGGTGGTTTTGCACTTCGGCGCGCTGGATCGCATCCAGAATGCTGGCCTGCTGTTGGCTTGGCCGCGTCCGTTTGAGCAGGTGATTTTGTTGCCCGCGGCGGATCGGGTGATTGAGCGGCGAGTAGAAAGCTTACTGCGCACAGATGCTGCGTTGCAGGCAGACCGGGTAGCGAGTTTCGCTACACCGATCAGCGATGCACTCGCCGGCTCCGGTTATTTACTCACCGGTGACGCGGGCGTGGTGCAACTGGATGTGCGTGTTTTCTACAAAGTCACCGAGCCGTATGCCTTCGTCCTTCAAGACGAACATGTGTTGCCGGCACTCGATCGACTCGTAACCCGCAGCGCCGTGGCGCTCACGGCGGCACGAGATCTGGACACTATTCTGGTCGCTCGACCGGAGCTGATCGGCGCCGATAGTCAGGCTGCCGAACGCCGCGAACGCCTGCGCGGTGATCTGGTGCAAGGCATCAATCAGCGCCTGGCTGACTTGACCGCGACCGGGCTGGGGTTAGGCATTGAAGTGACGCGGGTCGACGTGCAATCGAGTCTGCCTGGCCCAGCGGTCAACGCTTTCAACGCGGTTCTGACCGCCAGTCAGCAAGCCGATAAAGCCGTGGCCAATGCTCGTACTGAAGCCGAGAAACTGACTCAGACCGCCAACGAACAAGCCGATCGCACGCTGCAAGTCGCTCACGCCCAAGGGAGCGAACGGCTGGCCAAAGCCTCGGCGGACACGGCCACGGTATTGAGCCTGGCCAAGGCGCAACAACAAGGGACCGACCCGCAAATGCTGCTGCGCATCTACCGCGAGCGGATGCCGAAGATTCTCGGTCAAGCCGGTTCGGTAACCACGGTCAATCCGAAAGACGATTCCCGCCTGATCATTCAGGGAGCTGCACAATGACCACCCAAACTGCCGCCGCACCGAGCATGTTGTCCTCGGCTGAACAACGCAGCGCTGCCCGCCAATTGACCTTGGCCATGCTCGCATTGGGCCTGCTCGCGCTCGGCCTAACCTGGCGCTGGTTGTCGCCGGAGCAGACGGGCGTCAGTCAATTGCTGCTGGGCTTTGCTTCGTTATTGGTGGCCGTGCCCGTGATGCGTTCAGCCTGGTACAGCCTGCGTTATCCGAGCCTGCACGGGATCACTGATCAATTGATCGCCCTGGCCATGCTCGGGGCGTGGGCCACGGGTGATCTGCTGACTGCGGCGTTGCTGCCAATCATCATGATCTTCGGCCACGTGCTGGAAGAGCGCAGCGTGATCGGTTCCCAGGAGGCGATTCACGCCCTCGGCAAACTGACGCGCAGCCACGCGCGCAAAGTTCAGGCTGACGGCTCCATCGTCGAAGTCGATAACGGCACACTCAAGGCCGGCGACCTCGTCGAGGTGCGCGCGGGTGATCGGGTGCCGGCGGATGGTCGGGTGTTGTCCGGTCAGGCGAGCCTGGACACCGCTTCGATTACTGGCGAATCGGTGCCGATGGAGGCGGGCGTCGGCATGCAAGTCTTCGGCGGCGCGATCAACCTCGACGGTCTGCTGCGCATCGAAGTGACTCGCACCGGCAATGAGTCGACCCTCGGCAAAGTCATCGCGCTGATGCAAAGTGCCGAGCGTTCCAAACCCCCGATCACGCGTTTGCTGGAACGCTACGCCGGCAGCTACATGGTGCTGGTGTTGCTGCTGGCCGCCGTGACCTGGTTCGTCACTAACGATGCTCAGGCAATGCTCGCGGTGTTGGTGGCGGCCTGTCCTTGTGCATTGGTGTTGTCCGCGCCGGCCACGGCGATTGCCGGGGTGGCGGTGGCGGCTCGGCATGGGATTCTGATTCGCAGCTCCGCGTTCCTCGAAGAGTTGGCAGACCTGACTTCACTGGTGGTCGACAAGACCGGAACCCTGACCTTCGGCACCTTGCGTTTGCAATCCATCGATAGTCCGTTTGAGGATCGCAGTCACGTCCTGAAACTCGCTGCCAGCCTCGGTTCTGCCAGCAGTCATCCGGTCAGCCGCGCGCTCGCCGGGTTGGTCACCCAGGAACATTTTCTGCTGCTCTCCGACATCCACGAGCGTCAGGGGCTGGGCGTGGTGGCGATGACGGAGCAGGGCGAGGCGGCGCTCGGTCGTCCGGAGCTGTTCGCGCAATTGGGCATCGCCACTTCAAGTGTCCCCGACCACGATGGCCCGATTGCCGGGCTGGCGCTCAACGGTGAGTTCCTCGCCTGGCTGTTGCTGGCCGACAGCGTCAAACCTGAAGCTCGATTTGCTTTGAGCGAGCTACGTGAATTGGGGTTGGGCCGGCAGTTACTGCTGACAGGTGATCGACAAAGCGTCGCGCACACATTGGCGCGAGATGTCGGGATTAGCGACGTTGAAGCTCAAGCCTTGCCCGAGGACAAACTCAATCGTGTGTTGAAAGAAATCGGCAGCGGCTTCCGGCCGATGGTCGTGGGAGATGGGATCAACGATTCGCTGGCGCTCAAGGCCGGTGTGGTCGGCGTGGCGATGGGCGCGGGCGGGGCGGACATCGCGCTGGCCTCGGCCGACATCGTCCTGATCGGCAGCGACCTGCGTCGACTCGGCACGTGTGTGCGCTTGAGTCGCCAATGCCGGCACACGTTGCAGGTTAACGTGATCATCGGTCTGGGCTGGACGCTGGCGATCGTAGCCTTTGCCGCCTTCGGCTGGCTTGGCGCTGCGGGCGCGATGATTGCTGCACTGTTGCACAACTTCAGCACGTTGCTGGTGTTGGGGAACGCCGGGCGTTTACTGCGTTTTCAGGAACCATTGCTCAAGCTTGAGGATGAGGATTGAGTACGCCTGGTGAATGCTCTAAACAGCGCGATCACGGGCGATTCCACGTTTTCAGAACTGTGCGACGAATTCGTAGTCATCTAGGTGAGGGCAATCACTTTTGTGAATTCGCGACGGTTGGTTCGAGCGTTACGAATCATAGAATGGGCTATTAGTTCGATAGCCAGCTATTTTTCAAGGATGGACTACCCTCACATCAGACGTCTGAAACAAGAGGGTCTATCCATGCTCGCGCATCTTCCTCCGGCCTTACAGAATCTGCAGTTACCGCTACGCCTGCGACTCTGGGACGGCCATGAATTCAACCTGGGGCCGACGCCTAGCGTCACAATTGTGGTCAAGGACCCACAAATGGTTACCCAGTTCACTCATCCAAGCCTGGACGCGCTCGGAGCGGCGTTTGTCGAAGGCAAACTTGAGCTGGAAGGTTCCATCAGTGAGGTGATTCGCGTCTGTGATGAATGGAGCCAGGCGTTGCTTGGAGACCAGGATAGTCAGCCAGTGCGCACCGCTCACGACAAGGAGACCGACGCCAAAGCGATTTCCTACCACTACGACCTTTCCAACGCGTTTTATCAGCTGTGGCTCGACAGTGACATGGCGTATTCCTGCGCCTATTTCGAGACCGGTAGCGAAACGCTGGAACAAGCCCAACAAGCCAAATTCCGCCACCTGTGCCGCAAGCTGCGGTTGCAACCAGGCGAATACCTGCTGGATGTCGGTTGCGGTTGGGGCGGATTGGCTCGCTATGCCGCCCGGGAGTTTGGCGCGAAGGTGTTCGGGATCACACTCAGTAAAGAGCAATTGGAACTTGCCCGTGAACGGGTGACGGCCGAAGGCCTGGACGATCTGGTCGAACTGCAACTGCTCGACTACCGCGACCTGCCTCAGGACGGTCGCTTCGACAAAGTGGTCAGTGTCGGCATGTTCGAACACGTTGGCCACGCCAATCTGGCCGAGTACTGCAAAACCTTGTTCGGTGCGGTTAAAGAGGGTGGCCTGGTGATGAACCAGGGGATCACCGCCAAGCACATCGATGGCCGTCCGGTGGGGCGCGGTGTCGGTGAATTCATCGAGAAGTATGTGTTCCCCAATGGCGAGCTGCCGCATCTGTCGATGATCTCTGCCGAGATCAGCGAAGCAGGGCTGGAGATCGTCGACGTCGAGAGTCTGCGCCTGCACTACGCGCGTACCCTGGACCACTGGAGCGAACGCCTGGAAGACAATCTGGAAGCGGCTTCCCGGCTGGTGCCAGAGCAGGCCTTACGGATCTGGCGGTTGTACCTGGCGGGATGCGCTTACGCGTTCGCCAAGGGCTGGATCAATCTGCACCAGATTCTCGCGGTGAAAGCCCACCCCGATGGCAGCCATGAACTGCCCTGGACTCGCGACGATATCTATACACCTTAAAGAATCGGTGAAATAAGCCGGGCGATCCGCATGCCGACCTGCTGCAGGTGGCGGGTCTCCCGGCTTTCTTCTTTGGCGATCTCGTGCGCTTGGGCGAAGTCATCGATGAGCATCTGTTCTACTTCGGCGGCAAACGCGCTGTCGACCGTCAACAACATCACTTCAAAATTCAGCCGGAACGAACGGTTGTCCAGATTGGCACTGCCAATGGCGCTGATTTCGCTGTCGATCAACACCACTTTCTGATGCAGGAATCCCGGCTCGTAGCGGAACACCCGCACGCCGGCGCGCACGGCTTCGAAGGCATAAAGGCTTGAGGCGGCGTAGACGATCCGGTGGTCCGGTCGCGAGGGCAGCAGCAGCCGCACATCCACGCCTCGCAGAACCGCCAGCCTTAACGCCGCGAAAACGGCTTCGTCGGGGATGAAATAAGGGCTGGTGATCCACACCCGCTCGGTTGCCGCATGGATGGCTTCGACGAAGAATAACGAACAGGTTTCGTAGGAATCCGCCGGACCGCTGGCGAGCAATTGGCAGAGCACGCCGTCGTCCTGGTAAACGTCCGGCAGGATCAGCGGGGGTAACGACCGCGCTGCCCAGAACCAGTCTTCGGCGAAAGACTCTTGCATGCAGGCCACCACCGGCCCGCGTACTTGCACATGGGTATCGCGCCACGGCGCCAGGGGTGGTTTCTCGCCCATATATTCGTCGCCGACGTTGTGTCCACCGACGAAGCCCAGTACTCCATCAACCACCACAATCTTGCGGTGGTTGCGGAAGTTGATCTGGAAGCGGTTGAGCCAGCCGCTACGGGATGCAAAGGCTTTGACCTCGACGCCGGCATCGCGCAGCGGCTGCACGTAACTGTGAGGCAGGGAATGGCTGCCGATGCGGTCGTACAATAAATAAACCGCCACGCCTTCGGCGGCTTTCTGCAGCAGCAAGGTTTGCAGGCGTTGGCCGAGGCGATCGTCGTGGATGATGAAAAACTGAATCAGCACCGCTTCCTTCGCGTTGCTGATGGCGTCAAAAATGGCGTTGAAGGTGGCCTGGCCGTCGATCAGCAAACGCACTTCGTTGTTCGCCAGGCACGGCATGCGCCCCAGTTTCGGCATGGCCCTCAAGGACGCGTAAGCACTAGAGGCGCGAGCGGTCAGCGCCTCTTCTACCCAAGGGCGCCAGTTGAGCTCGGAGATTGCCTTGCGCATTTCTTCGTTGGCCTGGCGCCGAGCGTTGATGTAGCCATCGAAGGTACTGCGGCCGAAGACTAGATAGGGGATGAGCGTGAGATAGGGAATAAACAGCAACGAGAGGGCCCAGGCGATCGATCCCTGGGCGGTCCGGACGGTGAGCACGGCGTGGATGGCAGCGATCAGGCCCAACGTATGAAGCAGTGCAATCATGTAGCCGAAAATATGCGGTCCAAAGTAATCCATGGGGCAGCCTTGCTCCTGAAGATTCAATGCTTAACAGACCATGTTCCGTGCAGAATGTCGCTATTTAATTGGCCCATGAACCGAAGCCACTGGCTGACGTCTAACGGCCACAACTGATCAGGAGTTACTCGATGAACGTTCGTCTGCTGGGTTTGGCCATGGCTATTGGTTTGTCACTTCCTGTGGCCGCTCAGGCGCAGATGCTGCAGCCCGGCTTGTGGGAATTGACCACAAGCAACATGAAGGTCGATGACCAGAATCTCCCGGATTTGCAGCTGATCCTTGGCCAGTTGCAGGGCCAGATGACCCCGGCACAGCGTGCGCAGCTGGAGAAGCAGGGCATCACCATGGGCGGCAAAGGGATTCGGGCTTGCTTGACGCCGGAACAGGTGAAGACTGACGACATTCCGCTGACCGATCCACAGTCGGGCTGCAAGCAGGAAATCACTGACCGCAGCGGGAATCAGTGGAAATTCCGCTTCAGCTGTCCGAAAGCGCAGGGCACTGGTGTCGCCACTTTCCTCAGTGATCGTGAGTTCACCACTAAGGTTAATGGCACGTTCAACGCCACCGGCATTCAGCAGAAGGGCAGCCTCGATAGTCGCGCCGTGTGGTTGGGGCAGGATTGCGGGACCGTTAAGCCAAGAGCTTAAAAGTCCGCCAGCAGGCCCGCGCCCTACATGACTGTGTGGGAGCGGGTCTGATTCAACCACTCACACACCGTCTCAACACCCATCCTCCCGAAGTCTTCACCTGTGCGGCTCCGCACACTGACAAACCCACCTTCTTTTTCTTTCTCCCCGATCACCACCAGATAGGGCACGTGCTGACTGTGCTCGCGAATCTTTTGGCGGACTTTCTCGTGACGCAGATCCGCACGGGCGCGCACGCCGCTTCGACGCAATGCCTCGGTCACCGACTGCGCGTAATCCGCCTGACGTTCGTCCATGCTGACGATCATGACGTGCGGCGGTGTCCGCCAGTTTTCCAGCTCCTGTTGGCAGGACCAGCACGTACCGTAAATCCGTTGCGGCAACGTACCGCTGATGTGGTCGAGGGTGAACGCTTGCAGCACTCTGGTCGCGGGGACATGCGGGCCAGCGGTCGTAGATTCGACGTTCCCCAGGCGGTACAGCGGCGTCTTTCCTTGACGGCGAATCGAGTGATTGGTCGCTGCCAGAACCTGCATGCGAGCCTCGATCAGTGGCAAGTCTGTCTGCAGTAGGGGACGGTCGGCAGAAAACGCCTGAAAGAACCCGTCGCCCAGCGCCGCTCCTGCGTGCAGTTGCACCTGTGGATGGAGTTTTTTCACGGCCATGGCCAGCATCAGTGCACAGGAGCGTCGCAGGATCTCCAGCCCATCGGGCTCTTGAGGCGTGACGATGCTGACCCGGGCATCGGCCTCGATCATGAACTCACAGTCCACCAAGATGCCGTCCACCCGACCTGCGACTGCTGCTTTTGCCAGCCCGGGTCCGATACTCGCGGCGAGTTCGTACACCGACAGTGGCTGGTCGTATTCACGCAATGAACCATCGTTCAGGGTGATGTGAATCATGTCGGTGCTCTCGAGTGCTAGCGCATAAACCGTAGTGGTAAACCCTGACAGTTGTCATTAAGACGTTTGTCGTACCAGGCAATTTGCCCCGACACGATCGTGGTGCTGACGCTGTGGCGAAAACGCTGTCGGACAAAAGGCGTCCAGCCGCATTGAGACAGGATCGGCTGCTGGGAAACGGCGACGCCGCCGGGTTCGGGTTTGATCAGAACGAGGTCTGCCCAATAGCCTTCGCGCAGATAACCGCGGTCGGGAATGGCGAACAGATCGGCGACCCGGTGACTGGTCTTGGCCACGAGTGTAGTGATCGGCAACACTTCATCCGCGACCAATTCCAGCAGCGCGGGCAGGGCATGTTGCACCAATGGCAAACCGGAAGGCGCCTGACTGTACGGCCGCTGTTTTTCAGCCCAGGTGTGAGGCGCGTGATCGCTGCCGATCACGTCGAGCCGATGGCTCAGCAATGCTTCGCGCAAGGCATCGCGGTCGGCCTGGGTTTTGATCGCCGGGTTGCACTTGATCAGGTTGCCGAGGCTCGGGTAGTCCCGGTCATCGAACAGCAGGTGGTGCAGGCAGACTTCGGCGGTGATGCGTTTCTGGGCGAGCGGCTTGTCTTCGAACAACGCCAGTTCGCGGGCGGTGGTCAGGTGCAGAACGTGCAAACGGGTGCCGTGACGCCTGGCGAGGTCCACGGCCATTGAGGAGGAGCGAAAGCAAGCCTCGGCGTTGCGGATCAGCGGGTGGGCCGCAGCTGTGAGGTGTTCGCCGAACAAGTCACGCAGGTTCGCAGCATTGGCGTCGATGCTGGGCGTGTGCTCGCAGTGGGCCAACAAAATGGTCGGCACCTCGGCGAATAGCCGCTCCAGAATCTGTGGGTCATCGACCAGCATGTTGCCGGTCGAAGCGCCCATGAACACTTTGACGCCGGCTACTTCACAGGGATTTAGCCTGGCGACGGTGTCGAGATTGTCGTTGCTCACGCCGAAGTGAAAGCCGTAATTGGCGACGGAGTTGATCGCCGCTCGACGCTTTTTGTCGGCCAGTGCGCGGAGGGTCAGGGTTGCCGGATTGGTGTTGGGCATGTCCATGAAGCTGGTGATTCCACCGACTACCGCAGCCCGCGATTCGGTGTAGAAACTGCCCTTGTCTGGCGAGCCTGGATCGCGGAAGTGCACTTGGTCGTCGATCATTCCGGGCAGCAGCCATTGCCCTTGTGCATCGATTTCCACGTCGGCATTTTCACCGTGGATGCTGCTGGCGATCTTCACGATTCGCCCGTTACTCACCAACAGATCACCGTCAAACTCCCGACCTTCGTTCACCAGCCGGGCATTGCGAATCAGCACGCTGCTCATGGTCAGAACTCGTTCTGCAGGGCTTTGTAGCCGCGTACCAGATCGACGTTGGTACGCGCCACGTCCTCGGAAAACTCCGAGGCGCTGACGCTCACCGGTGGGAATTGCGACAGATCTGTCTTCGGGCCGATGCGGGTGGTGGAGGGCACATAGAAGTCTTCGGGCAAGTCGCGACCATCGACCACCGAGTTGTGCCGCACCACACAGCCGTCACCGACTACGCAGTTGAACAGCACGCTGTTGAACCCGATAAACACCCGGTCGCCAACCGTGCACGGACCATGAACGATCGAGCGGTGGGCGATCGAACTGAACTCGCCGATGGTCACCGCCGCCCCGGACTTGGAGTGGATCACCACGCCATCCTGGATGTTCGAGTTGGCGCCGATGGTGATCGGCTCCATCTCGCCTGAGGCATCCACTTCGTCGGCACGAATCACCGCGTAAGGACCGACGAAGACGTTCTCGCCGATCACTACTTTGCCGCAGATGATGGCGGTTTTATCCACGTAGGCAGATTCCGCTATCACCGGCAAATCACCTGAAGGATTCTTGCGGATCATGGCTTGCTCAACGCGTTGTAGAGGGTGTTCAGGTTGTACTCGAACAACCCGACGAAGGTGCTGGCCGGACCGGTAGCCGCGAGGGCGTCGGAGTACAACGTGCCACCGATGTGCGCGCCGCTTTCATCGGCAATCTGCTTGAGCAGGCGTGCATCCTTGATGTTTTCCATGAACACCGCTTTGACCTTGGCCTGGCGAATCTGGGTGATCAGTGCAGCGACTTCAGCGGCTGACGGTTCGCGTTCAGTGGACAGGCCTTGAGGGGCCATGAAGTCGATACCGTAAGCCTGACCGAGATAACCGAAGGCATCATGGGACGTCACGATTTTGCGATTGCTCGGTGGCAGCGAGCCGAGTTTTGCCTTGGCTTCGGCGAGCAGCGCGTAGATCTGTTTTAGGTAGGCCTGGCTGTTGCGTTCGTAGTCGGCTTTGTTCGTCGGGTCGGCGACGATCAGTGCCTTGGTGATGTTGCTGATATACAGCTCAGCGTTCGCCAGATTGTGCCAAGCGTGCGGGTCGGGAATCGTCTCGCCATCTTCATCCAGGGAGCGCGGAATGATGCCGTGGCTCGCGCTGATCACTGGCGCTTTGGTCTCGGTGCTGGTCACCAGTCGGTCCAGCCATGGCTCGAAACCCAGGCCGTTTTTGATGATGAGTTTGGCTTTGAGCAACGCCTTGGCGTCGTCAGGTGTCGGCTCGTACGTGTGAGCATCGGCATCCGCGACGACCATGTTGGTAATCTGGATATGGTCGCCGCCGACTTGATGGGTCATGTCGGCGAGGATGCTGAAACTGGTGACTACCTGAAGTTTTTCCGCAGCAGACAGCGACATCGACAGCAGCAAACTGAACAGCACGAGTAAAACGCGCATCGGGTAACACCTCATTGGGATGTGAGCAAAGGCGGGCGGCGCAGCAAACCATGCACCGGCCCGAACACCACGGACAGCAGATAAAAACCGCCAGCCACCAGCACGATCGCCGGGCCACTGGGCAGCGAGTAGTAGAACGACAGCAACAATCCGAGCCACACCGAGAGGCAGCCGAGCAGGGCGGCGATGGCTATTAACACAGGCAAGCGACGGCTCCAGAAGCGCGACGCGGCGGCGGGCAACATCATCAAACCGACGACCATCAGCGCGCCGATGGCTTGAAAACCGATCACCAGATTTAGCACCACCAGGGTTAGAAATACGCCGTGCGCCAAGGGACCAAGTCGGCTGACGGTTTGCAGAAAGAGTGGGTCGAGGGTGTCCAGCAACAGCGGTTTGTAGATGAACGCCATGGCGATCAGGCTGAAGCCGGAGACCCAGAGCATGCCAGTCAACGTCGGGCCATCGACCGCCAGCGCCGAACCAAACAACAGGTGCAACAGGTCCAGACGTTTGCCGGCAATGCCGAGGATCAGCACACCGCAGGCAAGGGAGATCGGGTAGATCGCGGCGAGGCTGGCGTCTTCTCGCAGGCCGGTGCGACGGGTGATCCAGGCGGCGAGTCCGGCCATGCCGAGACCGGCACCGAGGCCGCCGACGGTCAGCGCCGGCAGACTCAATCCGGCGAACCAGAAGCCCAATGCGGCCCCCGGCAGAATGCCGTGAGCCACCGCGTCGCCGATCAAACTCATGCGGCGCAGGATCAGAAACACGCCCAATGGTGCGGTGCTGCATGCCAGAACCAACCCGCCAAGAAGCGCTCGGCGCATGAACACGAACTCGTGGAACGGTTGCCAAAGATGAGCGGCAGCGAGCATCAGGCCACCCGCGCTTGCGGCTGTTGATGGATCAGATCAACGCTCGACCCGAGGACGCAGCCGGTGCTTTTGATCAGCAACGTTTGAGGAATGTGTTGGCGAACGGCGGCCAGGTCATGGCACACGATCAGCTGGGTTCGGCCTTCGGCATGCCAGGCGTGGATGTGTTTCCAGAGCAGTGCCTGACCGAGCTCGTCGAGGGCGGCGTGGGGTTCGTCGAGCAATAGCAATGGTGCATCGGCGAGGCTCAAACGGGCGAGCAGGGAACGCTGTAATTCGCCGCCGGACAAAGCCATCAATGGGCGCTGTTCCAGTCCGCTCAGACACCAGTTTTCCAGCACAGCTTTGAGGCGTTGTCTGCGTATCTCGGGAGACTGCGTGCTACCCCAGAAACCGGCGGCCACTAACTCTTGCAGGCTGATGGGGAATTGGCGATCCAGGTGTTGTTGCTGTGGAAGGAACGAGAGGCTGCCCTTGCGTGGAACATCCAGGATGACTTTGCCGGTCAGCGGTTTTTGCAAACCAGCGATGACTTTCAGCAGGCTGCTTTTTCCCGAACCGTTCGCACCGATGACGGCGGTGAGACTTCCTTTGGCCAGTTCGAAATCCACGGGTGGAGTCAGTGGCTGGCCGGGTGCACCCCAACGCAAGGCTTGGCAACGGATCATGCGGCCTCCCAATTCCAGCGGCTTTCGGCGACGGCATCGTGGGCGTGGAGGCTTTCCGCGTGGACGACTCGTAAGTGGAAGGCGTTGATGCCGGGGGAGCGTTTCAGAGCCAGGTTCAAACGTCGGGCGGCGTCTTCGCAGAACATCAGGTTTTGACCGTTGGCCAACGCGAAGGCTTGTTCGTCGGCGCGTTTTACGGCGGTTTGTACGGCGGTGCCGAGGGCTGCTTCGGCGTCGTTGATGATCGCGATCAGCGGTAAGTCATCCAGATAGTCGTCCAGTCGAAGCCGCATTTTTGCATTGCTCCGTTGGCTGTGAGGCGTTGCGACGATGCCTTTTGTGGAGCCGAGCCAAGTCAACACATCGGCATGTTGCAGCGGTTTGTTGGCGAAGTCATCGACGAATTGCTGCTGAATCAGCTGTCGGGAAAGTGCGGCCGAACACGGACAGGTCGAGGAATAAGGCACGTCGATTTTTAGTTCCACGTGGAACATCGCGTTTTTCAAACGTGCTTCGATGCTCACTGGATAGGTTTTCCAGCCGGCCAATGGACTGACCAGCGCCGGTCTTTTTAGCAGTAAATCGGTGTGAATTTTTAAGTACGCGCTGTTGGACAGACCTTCATGAGTCTCGAGAAAACTTTGCAAAACTTTCCGCAACAAGGCGGGTGTCAGATTTTCTTGCTCGAGCATTTCCAGCGCCAAGTACAGCCGCGACATATGAATCCCGCGCGCCTCTCCATCATCGAGGCTAACGCCGGCGTCGGCTTTTGCACTCAGTCGTTGACCATCGAACAAAACAGGAAGAGCAATGCCGCACATGCCCACCCAGTCGAGTGGCAGGGCTTGGCGTGAGGCCTGCGCGGCGATATCCGGCAGAGTCAGCGCATTCATGAGCAGGTCCATCGTGGGAGTCGATTCTGTATGTTATGTTATTACATTAAAATCAACCATGCCTTTTTCATGAACAGGCTTTCATCATGCACAGACGTCACTTGTTGAACCTGATCCTGGCCAGCGCGGCCTTTGCTTTACCCTTTGGCGTTTCGGCCACGCAGATTCGCAATGCGCGGCTCTGGCGTTCGGATGACAAGCTGCGTTTGGTGTTCGATCTGAGTGGGCCGGTGCAATACAAGACGTTTTCCCTGAGCGCTCCCGAACGGCTGATCATCGATCTGAGAGGCGCCAACCTCAGTGGCGACTTTAGTCAGTTGGCGCTCAGCAACACTGTGATTCGCTCGATCCGCTCCGGACAATTTGGTCAGGGTGATACGCGTATCGTCCTTGACCTCAACGGTCCGGTGCAGCTCGCCAGTTTTTTGCTGCCACCACAGGACGGTCAGGGCCATCGACTGGTACTCGATCTGAAGACGGCTGCGCCGTTACAAATGGCGGCCGCGCCCCAGGCGCCCATCGACAAGGCACACCCCAAGCGCGACATCATCGTCGTGGTCGACCCCGGTCACGGCGGCAAAGACCCCGGTGCGGTCGGCGCCAAAGGTGAGCGTGAGAAAGACGTGGTGCTGTCCATCGCCCAGCTATTGGCCAAACGGCTGAAACGCGAGAAGGGCTTCGACGTGAAACTGGTGCGCAACGACGACTTCTTCGTCCCGTTGCGCAAGCGTGTGGAGATCGCTCGCAAGCACAACGCCGACATGTTCATCTCGGTGCATGCCGATGCCGCACCGCGTCTCACCGCGTCAGGCGCTTCGGTCTACTGCTTGTCCGAGGGTGGAGCAACCTCGGCGACGGCGCGCTTCATGGCGCAACGTGAGAACGGCGCAGACCTGCTGGGCGCTACCAGCCTGCTCAATCTCAAGGACAAGGACCCGATGCTCGCCGGGGTGATTCTCGACATGTCGATGAACGCGACCATCGCCGCCAGTTTGCAGCTGGGCAGCACTGTGCTCGGCAGTCTGGCGGGCATCACCACATTGCATCAGAAGCGCGTGGAACAAGCGGGATTTGCGGTGCTGAAGTCGCCGGATGTGCCGTCGATCCTGGTGGAAACCGGCTTCATCTCCAACGCTCGTGACAGTCAGCGACTGGTCACCGCGCGCCACCAGCAGGCCGTAGCCGATGGCTTGTTCGAGGGATTACAGCGCTACTTCCAGAAAAGTCCGCCGGTAAACAGTTACATCGCTTGGCAGCAAGAGCAGAAGAAATCCCAGGCCTAACATCCTGTAATTCGGCTACAGGTGAACTTGCCACTGCTGCCACCGGAACTGGAAAACCGATTGATCGTGGTCCAGCCGACGCGACGGTTGTAGCCGACCCAGGCCTCGCCATCGGAAGCAAGCCCGGTGAAGAACGTGAGTTGTCCGTAGCGACTGTTGGTCTGCGCCCAATGGCGTTTTCCGGTCGCTTCGAACCCCCGCAGATAGATCGTACTTCCGACGGTGTTGACGCTGTAGGCGTTGCCGTCGCCATCCACGCAGGCCAGCAGATTGGCGCTTCGGGTGCATTTGGCCAGGCTCGGGATTTGCGCCCAGGCGTCGACAGCGACCAGCAGCGAAAAGCTCATCAGCATTATTTTCAGGGCTACACGCATAGGATTTCTCACGGACCGAACGGGCTCGAGCATCGCGCTCTTTGTCATCGTGGGCAAGAGGAGAGTGGCTTGATTGTGTTGTTATACTATAACATCAAGTTAAGCCCGACACTGCGACCGGGCATCTCTGTGAGGAATACCTGATGCCCAATCGTCTCCCCGTAACCGTCCTGTCGGGCTTTCTCGGCGCTGGCAAAAGTACGCTGCTCAACTACGTGCTGCGCAATCGCGACAACCTGCGCGTCGCCGTGATCGTCAATGATATGAGCGAAATCAACATCGATGGCGGCGAAGTCCAACGCGATGTCACCCTGAATCGTGCGGAAGAAAAACTCGTGGAGATGAGTAATGGCTGCATCTGCTGCACCTTGCGCGAAGACTTGCTGGAAGAGGTGAGCAAACTCGCCAAGGAGGGTCGCTTTGATTATTTATTGATCGAATCCACCGGCATTTCCGAGCCGCTGCCCGTGGCGGAAACCTTCACCTTCCGCGATGAAGAAGGGCAGAGCCTGGCCGACATCGCCCGGCTCGACACCATGGTCACCGTGGTCGATGGCATGAACTTCCTGCTCGACTATCAGGCCGCCGAAAGCCTCGCATCCCGTGGTGAAACCTTGGGTGAGGACGACGAACGCTCGATCACCGATCTGTTGATCGAGCAGATCGAATTCGCCGACGTGATTCTGATCAGCAAGATCGATTTGATCAGTAGCAGCGAACGCCAGGAGCTGATCGCGATCCTCGAGCGGCTTAACGCTCAGGCGGAAATCATCCCGATGGTCATGGGCGAAATTCCCTTGGCGAAGATCCTGAATACCGGTCGTTTCGACTTCGAGAAGGCCGCTCAGGCGCCGGGCTGGTTACAGGAATTGCGTGGCGAACACGTGCCCGAAACCGAGGAATACGGCATCGCCTCGACGGCTTACCGAGCACGCCGACCGTTTCATCCGCAGCGCTTTTTCAGCTTCATCGACCGCCCGTGGGTGAACGGCAAACTGCTGCGCTCCAAGGGTTTCTTCTGGTTGGCCAGCAAGCACATGGACGCCGGTAGCTGGTCCCAGGCCGGCGGATTGATGCGCCATGGTTTCGCCGGGCGCTGGTGGCGTTTCGTGCCGAAAACCCAGTGGCCGCAGGACGAAGAAAGCACCGCCGGGATCATGGAACACTGGACCGCATCCACCGGCGATTGCCGCCAGGAACTGGTGTTCATCGGCCAGAACATCGACTTCGCGCAGCTCACCGCTGAACTCGACAATTGCCTGTTGACCGACGATGAAATGGCGTTAGGTGTCGAGGGCTGGCGATTAATGCCAGACCCATTTGGCCCGTGGCATGAAGAGGCGGCAGCCTGATGTTGGCACCCCGTCTGAAACTGCCGCCGATCATTCGTCAGGTTCA
Source organism: Pseudomonas sp. ANT_J28 (assembly GCF_008370005.1). Lineage (NCBI taxonomy): Bacteria > Pseudomonadati > Pseudomonadota > Gammaproteobacteria > Pseudomonadales > Pseudomonadaceae > Pseudomonas > Pseudomonas sp. ANT_J28. Next base: position 41,068 of record NZ_VOBM01000005.1, on the reverse strand, counting down.
AGGCGAGACGCCGCAAGCGCTGACCCGAATACTGGATGACGGCATCAACCTCGCCGTTTGGCAGCGCCAATTGCCGGCGCACATCGCTGATTTCGGGAGTTTGCTGCTGTCACTGAACGAGCCGTTGGCCGAGTCGCTGGTCCTGGAACTGCCCAGCGATAACACCGAACCCAATCTTCGCGGATTGGCCTCAGGTTTTAGCGATCTCGAAGGTTACGAAGGTTTCATCGCCGACGTCTCCTGGCTGGTCAGTGCTTTCGCCTGTTTGCTGGGCGCTAAACGTATCGGCCTGCGCCTGCGGGTCCTGGACAAGGCCATGTGCCCGCGTTTCCACGTCGATCACGTGCCAGTGCGGCTGATCACCACGTATTGCGGGATCGGCAGCCAGTGGCTGAAGGAAAGTGCGATGGATCGCCGACAACTGGGCAACGCCGATGCCGAACCGCAGGACGATTCGCTGATCGAGCAGATCGCCAGCGGCGAAGTCGCGCTGCTCAAAGGCGAGAAATGGCATGGTAACGAAGGCTTCGGCCTTATTCACCGATCGCCACAGCTTGCGTCCGGTGAGCGGCGGCTGATCCTGACGCTCGACTGGCTGAGCTAGCGGCTCACGGCTTGAGCCAGGTTCCCTGGCTCTGGGCTTCGCAAAACGGCTTCAAATACGCTGCATCCGTGGCCACGCCGTAATAGTGAATATCCTGCCGGTAAGGCATATTGGCGACTTGGGCGTTGCTGCACACTCCGAACGCGCCGGTGGGGCATTGGTCGACGTACTGCACCTCGACTTTCTGGCCAGGAAGGTTCGGCTGGCAGAAACCATCGGCGAACAGTTTTTCCGGGATGTTGCGGTTCTGCTGGCAGACTTTCACGTCGAGTCGAGCAGCCGTGCTATGTACCACGCAGGCTTGAGCCAGCGCCTCACCTGAAGTGAGCGCCAGGAGCAACGACAATCCCATCAACCGCATCCTTACCTCCTCAGAAAACTTCGACCATGTTGCAGAACATTCCCACTCACGTCATTGCTGGCCCATTGGGTGCCGGCAAGACCAGCCTGATCAAGCACCTGCTGACGCAGCGGCCGGCGAATGAGCGTTGGGCGGTACTGATCAACGAGTTCGGCCAGATCGGCCTCGACGCTGCGTTGCTGACCCGGGAGGCCGATGGTATCGCACTGGGTGAAGTGGCCGGGGGCTGTTTGTGTTGCGTGAATGGTGCGCCGTTTCAGATCGGCCTCGGGCGTTTGCTGCGCAAGGCGCGGCCGGATCGGCTGTTCATCGAGCCCTCCGGGCTGGGACATCCGGCGCAATTGCTCAGGCAGTTGAGTGAGGCGCCGTGGCAAGGCGTGTTGGCTGTTCAACCCTGCGTGCTGGTGCTGGACGCCCAGGCACTTGCTGACGGTAAACTGCTGCCGGTGGCGCAACAGGAAGCGCTGAACAGCGCCGGGTTGTTGCTGATGAATAAGGCCAAAAATATCGACGACGCTGATCGCCAGCGAATCGCCGCACAGTTGCCGGCGCGTCCGTTGTACTGGACGCAGCAAGCCGCGTTGCCATTGAGTGAGTTACCAGGGCTTGGGGTTCAGGCTGTAGCGGGTGTGGATAACTTCGTTGCGCCCAAAGGATTGGCACAGCTGCCAGCCATTTGGACCGATCCCACGCTGCCAATTTGCTTGAGCCAGGAACAGGAGGGCGGCTGGAGTGTTGGGTGGCGTTGGCATCCAAGTCAGACTTTCGATGCGACGCTAGTTGGCCGTTGGCTTGAAAGCCTTGCCTGGCGGCGGGCGAAGCTGGTTATCCACAGCGTCGACGGTTGGGTTTCGGCGAATGCACTGGAAAACCCGGTGTTGGACTGGCTGCCCAGCGAATGGCGGCGTGATTCGCGCATCGAGCTGATTTTCAGTGAGCCGCAGGATGTTGATTCATTGCAAGGAGATCTAGCCGACTGCCGGTCGAGCAAGACTTGAATCAAGGACGCCATTTAGTGTGTTCTTGCCGCCACTGGCTCATCTCGATCACCTCAGCACGCGGTTTCACTACATCGGTCACCGCAGGCGTGTCGTCGAACGGCATCGGGTAGGGCGCCAGCTCAATCTGCGCACTGTGGGCGCCAAACTGGGTGATGGTGCCGTTGTGACGGCTTTCACCGGTCACGGTGAATTCGAAGTTATACACACGGGCGAGGCGCCGTCGGCCGTTGGCGTCTTTAATGAACGCAATCTTCTTCAAGGCCACGTTGCCGTCCAGCAGCGCGATTCCGAGCTTTGTGCAATGCAGCTTGACCCGCTCCAGCGCGCGCTCGCGCAAGCCATGGTTGTGCCATAACCACGCGCCACCGGTGGCAAGCAGCATCAGGACGAAGATATTTCCAAGGGTCAACATCAACACATTGCTCCAACAAGATAGTGTCAGCTTAACTGCGTCGCCGGTCTGTCGTACAGGCTGCGTTTAGTCGCATACTGCGCGGCTTGAATTTCAATCGTTTGACGGAAAACCCACCGCATGAAACGTACGCCCCATCTGCTCGCCATCCAGTCCCACGTGGTGTTCGGCCACGCTGGCAACAGCGCCGCGGTTTTCCCGATGCAGCGGGTCGGGGTGAATGTGTGGCCGCTCAATACGGTGCAGTTCTCTAACCACACTCAGTATGGCCAGTGGGCCGGTGAAGTGCTGGCGCCGCATCAGATTCCCGACCTGGTCGAAGGCATCGCGGCGATCGGCGAACTGGGCAACTGCGACGCCGTGCTGTCTGGCTATCTCGGCAGTGCTGCCCAGGGTCGGGCGATCCTGACGGGGGTGGCGCGGATCAAGTCGATGAATCCCAAGGCACTGTATCTGTGTGACCCGGTGATGGGCCATCCGGAGAAGGGTTGCAGCGTGCCCGCGGAAGTCAGTGATTTTCTGCTGGAGGAGGCGGCTGCCGTGGCGGACTTCATGTGCCCGAACCAGCTGGAGCTGGACAGCTTTTCAGGACGCAAGCCGCAATCGTTGTTCGATTGCCTGGCCATGGCGCGAGCGTTGCTGGCGCGTGGTCCGAAGGCTGTGCTGGTCAAGCATCTGGACTATCCCGGTAAACCGGGGGATGTTTTCGAGATGTTGCTGGTGACGGCCGAAGACAGCTGGCATTTGCGCCGTCCGCTGCTGGCGTTCCCGCGTCAGCCCGTGGGTGTCGGCGACCTGACTTCCGGGTTGTTTCTGGCTCGCGTACTGTTGGGCGATAGCCTGGTGGCCGCTTTTGAATTCGCCGCGTCGGCGGTACAGGAAGTGCTGCTGGAAACCCAGGCTTGCTCCAGCTATGAGCTGGAACTGGTGCGGGCTCAGGACCGGATTGCCCATCCACGGGTGCGGTTCGAAGCGACGGCGATCAGTTTGTAACAACATTCGCGGAAAAAAATCGCAGCCTTTGCGCTGGCTGCGACTTTGTCGATATCAGGCGTCGCCCTTGATGTCCTGATAGCGCTTTTCCAGCTCCTGACGAATCTGCCGACGTTGCTGGGCCTGCATGAAGCGGCGCTTGTCTTCGCTGTTCTGCGGTTGCAGTGGCGGAACAGCAGTCGGTTTGCGGTCGTCATCCACTGCGACCATGGTGAAGAAGCAGCTGTTGGTGTGGCGCACCGAGCGCTCGCGGATGTTTTCGGTCACCACCTTGATGCCCACCTCCATGGAGGTGTTGCCGGTGTAATTGACCGAGGCCAGAAAGGTCACCAGTTCGCCGACATGAATCGGCTCGCGAAAAATTACCTGATCCACCGACAGGGTCACCACGTAGCGGCCGGCATAACGGCTGGCGCACGCGTAAGCCACTTCGTCGAGGTATTTGAGCAAAGTACCGCCGTGGACATTGCCAGAGAAGTTGGCCATGTCGGGGGTCATCAATACCGTCATCGACAGTTGTGCGTTTCCGGGTTCCATAGCGTTCTCACGGTTCAAGGCAGAATTTCGGGAGGGCGGCACCTCTGCGGGTGCCTCGTCAGCTTTTTCAAACCAACAGTTATCGGGACGCCGGGCAGGTGGCTGCCGTCACGCCCGGATCGATCTGTTTCCATATATTGCACCGTCTTTGCAGCGGAAGTCGTGGTGTTAACCTCCAAATGTCCCCCTTAAGGAGCCCCACACCATGCATGCCATCAGTTTTATTCAAGATCTGGCAGTGATCATGTTGATCGCGGGTGTGGTGACCGTGCTGTTTCATCGCTTCAAACAACCGGTGGTGCTCGGCTACATCGTCGCCGGGTTCATCATCGGCCCGCACACCCCGCCGTTCAGCCTGATCCACGATGAAGAAACCATTAAGACCCTCGCCGAACTCGGGGTGATTTTCCTGATGTTCTGCCTGGGCCTGGAGTTCAGCCTGCGCAAGCTGTTCAAGGTCGGCGCCACCGCGTTTATCGCGGCGTTCCTGGAAATCGTGTTGATGATCTGGATCGGCTACGAGATCGGCCGCTGGTTCGACTGGAACACCATGGACTCGCTGTTCCTTGGCGCGATCCTGGCGATTTCCTCAACCACCATCATCGTCAAGGCGCTCAACGACCTGAAGATGAAGAACGAGCGCTTCGCGCAGCTGATTTTCGGCGTGCTGATCGTTGAAGACATCCTTGGCATCGGCATCATCGCGTTGCTATCGAGCATCGCGGTCAGCGGCATGGTCAGTTCCGGCGAAGTGTTTTCCACCGTTGGTAAGCTCTCGCTGTTCATGATCGTCGCACTGGTCATCGGCATCCTGCTGGTGCCGCGATTGCTGGCTTACGTGGCGAAGTTCGAAAGCAATGAAATGTTGCTGATCACTGTGTTGGGCCTGTGTTTCGGCTTCTGTTTGCTGGTGGTTAAACTTGAGTACAGCATGGTGCTCGGCGCGTTCCTGATTGGCGCGATCATGGCTGAATCCCGGCAATTGCTGAAAATCGAGCGCTTGATAGAACCGGTTCGCGAACTGTTCAGTGCGATCTTCTTTGTCACCATTGGGCTGATGCTCGATCCGATGATCCTGCTGCAATACGCGTGGCCGATTGCGGTGATCACCGTGGCCGTGGTGCTGGGCAAGATGTTTTCTTGCGGTCTTGGCGCCTTTATCGCTGGCAATGATGGACGCACCTCACTTCGGGGCTTTCGCAGATTGGCGAATTTTCTTTCATCATCGCGGCGCTGGGCATGACGTTGCAGGTCACCAGCAACTTCCTTTACCCGGTCGCCGTTGCCGTCTCGGTGATCACCACGTTGCTGACGCCCTACCTGATCCGCGCGGCTGATCCGCTGTCGGTCAAGCTTGCCGCGGTGATGCCGAAGCGACTGGGCAGGGTATTGGGGATGTACGGCGAATGGCTGCGCAGCATCCCGCCTCAGGGCGAGGGCGCGCTGCTGGCGTCGATGATTCGGCGGATTCTGTTGCAGGTGGGAGTCAATCTGGCGCTGGTGATTGCGATCTTCTTCTCGGGTGCTTTTTTCGCCGAGCGTATGTCCGCTTACCTGCAAGACTGGATCAGCGACCCGAGCTGGCAGAAAGCGTTGATCTGGGGTGGGGCGTTGCTGTTGTCGCTGCCGTTCCTGATCGCCGCCTATCGCAAGCTCAAGGCGCTCTCGATGCTGTTGGCGGAGATGGGCGTGAAGCCGGAGATGGCCGGCCGCCACACGCAGCGAGTGCGTCGGGTGATCGCCGAAGTGATCCCGATCCTCTCACTGCTGGTGATTTTGCTGCTGCTGGCAGCCTTGTCGGCCAGTATTCTGCCGACCAACAAGTTGCTGGTGCTGATCGTCGTCGCGGCCGCTGTAGCGGCGCTGCTCTGGCGCTGGTTCATTCGCGTGCACACGCGGATGCAGGTAGCGTTGCTCGAAACATTGGACAACCACAAGGATTCGTCTGGGTATTAACCCTGTGGCGTGTCAGGCGTCTTAGCTTTCCAGCCAGACGTCCCGCGCCCAGTGCCACACCGATTCCCAGGTTTCTTCGGCGATCAGCTCTTCTTCGGCCAACCACAGCACCACGGTGCCGTCTTCTTCGACCAGGTAGTAGTTGTCACCGTCCTGGCAGATCGGAATCATGCTGCGATCAACACCCGCATCCCAGGCGTTGGCGGCAACGTCCGGCAGGTAGGTGTGGGATTGCGGGTCGGTAACGGTTACCGGCTCCAGGCTGCCGTAGACGACGTCGCTGACGGTCAGCAAAAATTCTCTGAAGACAAATGGAATGTCGATGAACAGCTGTTCTTCGATTTCCACCAGTTGATCTTCGTCGGGCAACTCCAAGGGGACCGGTACCGGTTCGTTGGCTTCACGCAGTTGTTCGATGATTTCTTCCACGTCCAGGATCCTCTTGCTTGATGGCGCGGTTTAGTTGGGGCGGTTTATACAGTAGCTCGCTATAGATGCAACCGCGAAATAGAAAACCCCGGCCGAGGCCGGGGGTTTTATTACAGCATGCGTAACGCGGGAGGGATCAGCCGTTCTGGCGGATACCGGCGACCAGCCAAGGCTGGTTCTCGCCCTGCGGACGTTCCATGTTCCAGCTTTCGCTGAACACTTCGCCCTGGTCGAAACGCGAGGTCTTCGACACACCGGTGAAGGTCAGGGTGGCGATGGTCTTGTCGGCGCGATCATCCACGCCGTCCAGTTGAACATTGAGGTTATCAATGTAGGTGGACTGGAAACCGTCACCCAGATCGGCACGTTCGCGCTTGAGGAACTCCAGCAGCTGCGGGGTCACGAACTCGGCGATCTTGTCCATTTCGTTGGCGTCCCAGTGCTGCTGCAGGGACTGGAAGTGGTTGCGGGCCGCTTCAATGAAGTTCTTTTCATTGAACCAGGCCGGAGCGTTGATCACCGGACGAGCGGCAACCGGTGCTGCCGAACCGCCGAAGATCGAACCGCCAGCAGGCTTCTGTTCGAACACTTCACGCTGCATCGGTGCGCCAGCTGGAGCCATGTGCTCCTGCTGCTTGCGACGACGAGCGGCGATGAAGCGGAAGATCAGGAAGGCGATGACGGCCATGATCAGGATGTCGAAGATCTGCATGCCCTGGAAGCCGCCGCCCATGAACATGGAGGCCAGCAGGCCACCGGCAGCGATACCGGCCAGAGGGCCGAGCCAACGCGAAGCACCACCGGCCTTGGCAGCAGCGCCCGCGGCACCGGCCGCACCGGCAGTGGCAGCAGCACCGCCTACGCCAGGAGAAGAAGGAGCCATTTGGCTGGTCTGGTGAGTCGGCGCAGCGCCGGAGCTCTTACCGCCACCAAAGCGCTTGGCGTTGGCGTCGAGGCTCATCGTCAGGCCGATGCACAACGCCATGGCGATGCTAAGAAAACGTTTCATAAAGGGAATTCCCATTTGTGGATGGCACGCGCGCCATGTTGCACAGCTGAAGTGTTACTGGCTAGCGGCAGAGTGTTTCGGGCTTTTGCCTGACAGGTTGCGTTCAGCTTCAGTCAGCGCAATAAGGCCTGTTAACTTTGGTCCGTAGGATCGGTGGATAAGTTCTGTAGGAAGGGGCCTAGCGGCGCAGCGCCAGCATGACCACACCGGCTGTAATCAGGCCGATTCCACCCCATTGGCGCAGGTCGAGTTTTTCGCCCAGCAGGATCACGCCGAGCACCGCCACCAGTACTACGCTGAGCTTGTCCACCGGAGCGACCAGTGAGGCCGGCCCCAGTTTCAGTGCGCGGAAGTAGCAGATCCACGAGGCACCGGTGGCAAGTCCCGACAGCAGCAGGAACAGGTAGCTCCTGGCAGAGATCGATCCTAATGACTGATATTGGCCCGTGGCGTACAAAATCAAGGCCAGGCTGACCAAAACCACCACGGTACGCAGTAGGGTGGCGAAGTCGGAGTTGACGTTTTCGATGCCGATCTTCGCGAAGATGGCGGTCATGGCAGCAAATGCCGCTGACAACAGGGCCCAGAATGTCCAGGAAGAAAAGAAACCAGAGCCCATGTTATCGCGCCTTTGTAGATCAACTTGTATCAACACACAGAGTGGATGCAACACAAAACCCTGTGGGAGCGAGCTTGTGATCGATTGGGGGCGCAGCGGTATGTCTGAAACACTGCGCTATCGTTCATCGCGAGAAAGCTCGCTCCCACAGAAAAGCTTTTCGGGCAGCTTTTAGATCGCTTCCAGCTTCGCGTAACCCAGCATCAGCCACTTGCTGCCTTCGCTGAAGTTCACCTGCACCCGAGCCTGAGCCCCGGCACCTTCGAAGTTCAGGATCACACCGTCGCCAAACACCGAATGCCGTACGGCCTGGCCGAGGCTGAACCCGGTATCCGGGATCTCGCTACCGCCAAACAGACTGCTGGAGCTCTGCTGCTGGCCACCGCCGAACGGACGGCTGACGCTGTTGGACAGCCGCACTTCCTGAATCAGGCCTTTCGGCACTTCACGTACGAAACGCGACACCTTGTTGTAAGTTTCGCTGCCGTACAGGCGTCGGGTTTCAGCATAGGTCATCACCAGGTTCTGCATCGCCCGGGTGATACCGACGTAGGCCAAACGGCGTTCTTCTTCAAGACGCCCCGGTTCTTCCAGGCTCATCTTGTGCGGGAACAGGCCTTCTTCCATGCCCACCAGGAACACGTAAGGGAATTCCAGACCCTTGGCGCTGTGCAAAGTCATCAACTGAATGCTGTCTTCGTGCTCGTCAGCCTGAGTGTCCCCGGCCTCCAGCGACGCGTGACCGAGGAAGGCCGCCAGTGGCGACAGGTCTTCGTCTTCTTCAGCGTTTTCGAAGTTACGCGCAGCGCTGACCAGTTCCTCAAGGTTTTCTACCCGTGCCTGGCCTTTCTCGCCTTTTTCCGCTTCGTGATAGGCGATCAGCCCGGACTGCTCGATGACGGTCTGGGTCATCAGGTGCAGCGGCATTTCCATGCACTTGGCGGCGAGGTTCTCGATCAGCTCGATAAACGCCCCAAGAGCACCGGCAGCACGGCCGGTCAGGCCTTTATTAGCCACCAGCAGACGCATGGCTTCCCACATCGACACATCGCTGTGACGGGCATGGTCGCGGATCGCTTCAACGGTTTTCTCACCGATACCACGGGCCGGGACGTTGATCACCCGCTCCAGTGCTGCATCGTTGCCGCGACCCTCCAGCAAGCGCAGGTAGGCCATGGCGTTTTTGATTTCTGCCCGTTCGAAGAAGCGCTGACCGCCATAGATGCGGTACGGAATGCGCTCACGCAGCAAGGCTTCTTCCAAAACGCGTGATTGGGCGTTGGAGCGGTACAAAATCGCGATATCACTGCGGGCCAAGCCGGTTTTCAGCGCGCTTTCGATGGTTTCCACCACGTAGCGTGCTTCATCGTGTTCGTTGAACGCGGCGTACAGGTTGATCGCTTCGCCTTCGCCGCCGTCAGTCCACAGCTCTTTGCCCATGCGACCCGTGTTGTTGGCGATCAGGGCGTTGGCTGCTTTAAGGATACCGGCGGTGGAGCGGTAGTTCTGCTCCAGACGAATGGTTTCAGCATCCGGAAAATCGTCGGAATACTGATAAATGTTTTCGATTTTCGCGCCGCGCCAGCCGTAGATCGACTGATCGTCGTCGCCGACCACCATCAGGCTGTCGCCGCCCTTGGCCAGCAGTCGCAACCAGGCGTACTGCACGGCGTTGGTGTCCTGGAACTCGTCCACCAAAATGTGCCGGAAGCGCTTCTGATAGTGCGCCAGCAGGCCCGGATGATCGCGCCACAGATCGAGGGCACGCAGCAGCAATTCGGAGAAGTCGATCACGCCAGCGCGCAGGCACGCAGCCTCATAGGCTTCATAAATGCTGCGCATGGTCGCCAGGAACAGATCGCCGCTGGCTTGAATGTGTTGCGGGCGCAGACCTTCGTCTTTCTGCCCGTTGATGAACCACTGGGCCTGACGGGCCGGCCAGCGTTGTTCGTCCAGGCCCAGCTCGCGGATCACCCGCTTGACCAGTCGTTGCTGGTCGTCGCTGTCGAGAATCTGGAAAGTCTGGCTCAGGCCGGCTTCCTGCCAGTGCGCCCGCAACAAGCGGTGCGCCAGGCCGTGGAAGGTGCCGACCCACATGCCGGCCGGGTTGATACCCATCAGCTGCTCGATGCGATGGCGCATCTCGGCAGCGGCCTTATTGGTGAAGGTCACCGACAGGATGGAGTGGGGCGAGGCGTTTTCGACCTGGATCAACCAGGCGATACGGTGCACCAGCACTCGGGTTTTACCGGAACCAGCACCGGCCAGGACCAACTGACGACCCACGGAGGCAGCTACGGCCTGGCGTTGGGCATCGTTGAGGGAGTTCAGCAGAAGGGAGAGATCATCGCGCATCGGGGCATTCTAGGGTGCGCCGTCACACCGGGCAAACCGAGCTTTGCATTAGCCGATGAAAGAAGCACGGATGACGACCGGTCGGTCACTGGCTGCAGGCGTTGGCGGCGCTCGCTCCGAGGCTTTTCAGCGGGTATGGAGGGCTGCAGTTTTTGTCGATTTTATGATCTGGAGCAGTTTGGTCCGGGCATTTGCTTGTGTATGCTCCGTCGACGTTTCGGGCTCATGCTCACCATTATAAGAACAAGAACATTGCCTATGACCCTCAGCACCGACCTGTCGGGCCCCGTTGTGGAGCCCCGGGTTATCCGCAAACAGTACGCCATGGAAATGGCGGTCGAACGCACGCGTCTGCTTTATCAGGGTTCGTTGCTGCCCACGTTATTCATGTTGATCAACGGTCTGGTCTGCGCTGGCTTGCTTTGGAGTCCGCAGCGTTACTTCCTGGTCAGCGTCTGGCTGGTGTGGCTGTTGTCGCTGGTGGCGTTGCGGGTGATTCAAGTCGCGGCATTCGATTCGGCGATTCCCAATCGTCAGGCCCATCCGATCTGGCGCCGCATGTTTTTGCTGGGTTCGGCCATGACCGGCCTGACCCTGGCCGGCGCCGGCATTGCGCTGGTACCCGCCGATAACTTCATGCAACAAGCCTGGGTGTTCGGCCTGATCGGCGCTGCAGCGCTTTCGGCCAGTGTTGCCTACGCGGTCAGCCTGCCGGCGTTCCTGTCTTTTACCTTGCCCTGTCTGTTGCCGGCCATCGGCTATCTGTTCTGGGGCGGCGATGAACAAGATCAGGGCTGGGGCTGGTTCGGCCTGATTTTGCTCGGCGCGTTGAGTGTGGTCGCCTGGCAGGTCAATCGGCTCATCGATAGCGGACTGTTGCGGCGCTTCCAGAATCAGGCACTGATTGAGCACTTGCAGCAGGCCCAAAGCTGCAGCGATCAGCTCAATCAAAAGCTGGGCAAGGAAATCGACCAGCGCCGTCGTGCCGAAGACGAATTGCGGCAAATTCAGATCGAGCTGGAAAGCCGCGTCGCCCAGCGCAGCCTGGAGCTGGACGCCGCCAATCAGGCCCTGAGCAAGAGCGAAGCGCGTCTGGCGCTGGCGTTGAAGGCCAGTGAGTTGGGCTTGTGGGACTGGAACCTGCAAACCGACGAAGTCCATCACACCCACCTTCAGGAGCTGTTCGGCCTGGAGCCGGAACTTGTGACGGCGATGCTCCGCCACCTCAAGCCGCGCCTGCACCCCGATGATTTGCCGTCACTCAAGCGCGCGCTAGTCGAGCATTTGAAGGGGCGCAGCGAGGATTACCAAATCGAGTACCGCGTGCGCCACGGCGATGGCCATTGGGTCTGGATCGAGGACCGTGGCCGAGCCGTTGAGCGCGGCGAAAATGGCCGAGTGATCCGCATGGTCGGCACCCGTCGCGACATCAGTGTCAGCAAAGGTCTGGAGGCGCAGAGGCAACTGGCCGCGACGGTATTCGAGGCCGCCAGCGAAGGCATTGTGATTTTCGATCCGAATTACGCGCTAATCGCGGTCAATCAGGCCTTCAGCCGAGTCACCGGCTACGACATTGAAGACATGATCGGACGCAACGTGGTCGAGTTGCCATGCAGTCGCGATGCCCGTCGGCACTACACGGCGATTCATCAGGCGCTGGAGCAGCACGGCAGTTGGCAGGGCGAGCTGGTAGAAACCCGCAAGAATGGCGAGGTGTACCCGCAATGGTTGCAACTCAATGCTGTGCGCGATGCTCGGGGAAATGTGAGCCATATCGTAGGCTTCTTCGCCGATCTATCGGCTCGGCGCGAATCTGAAGAGCGCATGCGTTACCTGACCCATTACGACGAATTGACGGGCCTGGCTAACCGTTCTCTGTTCCGCGAACGGCTAAGCGAGGCTCATCAGCGGGTGCGCCAGGGCGGCTACCGCAGTCTGGCGTTGCTGCACATCAATCTGGATCGTTTCAAGCTGCTCAACGACAGCCTTGGCCATGAAGTCGCCGACCAGCTCTTGCAGAAAATGGCCCGGCGACTGGTCAACGCACTACCTGAGGCGGACACCATCGCTCGTTTATCCGGCGATGAGTTTGCCGTGTTGTTCAATGCCTACGGCAACCTGTCGAGCCTGGCGCGGGTGGCGACCCGACTGTCGACCAAGCTGCGCTTGCCGATCACTGTCGAGGGCCATGAACTGGTGGTTAGCGCGTCCATGGGCATCAGTATGTTGCCGGACAACGCGCGAGAAATTTCCGCGCTGGTCCATCAGTCAAATATGGCCATGCAGCACGCCAAGCACTTGGGCGGAAATAACTTCCAGTTCTACACCGACAGCCTGCAAGCCAGCACGCTGGAGCGCTTGCAGCTGGAAAATCAACTGCGTAAGGCCATCGAAGAGAAACAGCTGAAGGTGTTTTACCAGCCGAAGCTGTGCCTCGCCACGGGTCGGCTGAATGCTGCCGAGGCGCTGGTGCGCTGGGATCACCCGACCATGGGCCGTGTGCCGCCGGGGGACTTCATCGGCCTGGCCGAGGAAACCGGGTTGATCGGCCCGATCGGCGAGTTCGTGTTGCGTCAGGCGTGCTGGCAAGCCTGTGAGTGGCAGCGTCAGGGGCTTGAACCGATACGGGTGTCGGTCAATCTGTCGGTGCATCAATTGCGTCAGGGCAAACTGGTCAGTCTGGTGCGTCAGGTGCTGGAGGAAACCGGTCTGGCGCCGCACTACCTCGAGCTGGAACTCACCGAAAGTCAGTTGCTGGACAGCGTCGAGCACATCATCGCGACCTTCCAGCAATTGCGTGATTTGGGGGTTAAGTTGGCGATTGATGACTTCGGCACCGGGTACTCGTCCCTGAGCTACCTCAAGCGCATCCCGGTGGATTACGTGAAGATCGATCAGGCGTTTATCCGCGGTCTGGGGGAGGGCAGCGAGGATGCGGCGATCACCCGGGCAATCATTGCCATGGCGCATGGCTTGTCGCTGAAAGTAGTGGCTGAAGGTGTGGAGCGGGAAGAGCAGCTGGAGTTTTTGAAAGGCGAGAGCTGCGATGAAGTGCAGGGGTATTTGATCAGCCGCCCTGTCGAGTCCGATGGACTGGCGGCGCTGTTGCGTGCGGACGCGAAACCCTTGTAGGGGCTACATGGAGCGCATGTGGCGTGAAATGGGGACATCGAGTTACGCATTGAGCAGGCAAAAAGCCGATTCATGTAGTATAACTACAAGCGTGCTACATCCCCGGCACCTGCCAATAACAAAGAGTCCAGCCCTTTGAATCTGCTGCAACACATCGCCCAGTCACGCCACCTCTTACGCAAGTCGGAGCTCAAGGTCGCCGACCACGTGCTGCTTGATCCTGCGGCGGTGATGCACAGCTCCATGGCCGACCTGGCCCACAACGTGGGCATCAGCGAACCGACCATCGTGCGGTTCTGTCGCGCCATAGGTTGCTCCGGTTTCCAGGATTTGAAACTGAAGCTGGCGCAGAGTCTTGCCGCCGGCGCGAGCTTCGGGCAGTTCGCGATTCATGAAGACGACTCGGTCGCTGACTACAGCCTGAAAATCTTCGACACCACCCTGCACACGCTGATGGAGGTTCGCGAGAAGCTTGATCCGGTGGAGTTGCAGCGGGCTGTGTCGCTCATGTCGCAGGCCCAGCGGGTCGAGTTCTATGGCTTTGGAGCGTCGGGTGCAGTGGCGGCCGATGCCCAGCACAAGTTCTTCCGTTTGTTGCTGACGGCGGCGGCGTATTCCGACCCGCACATGCAGGCGATGTCGGCGGTCACGTTGAAACCGACCGACGTGGCGATCTGTATTTCCCAGTCCGGGCGTTCCAAAGATTTGTTGATCACCGCCAATCTGGTGCGTGAAAGCGGCGCTTCGCTGATTACCTTGTGCCCGAGCCAGACGCCGCTGGCCGAACTGTCGACCGTCAACCTGGCGATCGATGTGCACGAAGACACCGAAATCTATACGCCGCTGACCTCGCGCATCGCCCATCTGGTGGTGATCGACGTGTTGGCCATGGGCGTGGCCATGGCGCGCGGGCCGAGCCTGGTCAATCACCTCAAGAGCGTCAAGCGCAGCCTGCGCAGCTTGCGGTTGTCACCCAAGTCGGTAAAAGCGCTGGACGATTGATTCAAGACGACACGGACCCTGTGGCGAGGGGATAAATCCCCTCGCCACAGAACAACATTCATCTCCCTGTAACCCGCCCGCCGCCAAACCGTCATCCCTCGCGCCTATCTTGAAACTCCCGTAATCGCCTTGGGAGACTCGAAATGGCCCAGCCCTACGAAGAACGCAACAGCGCCGCCAGAACCCGTCGTCAGCAGGAAGACCAGCGCCGCATGGAATTTCGCCGCGCTATCGAAGATCGCTGCGAACGTCGCCAACTGCTGGCCGAGATCGGTGATTTCCCTGAGCTGGGGCTCAACTACTGGCAGGCGGCACCGGCAACTTCCCGTCGAAACGCTCAACCAGCGCGCTGATCTGCACCCGCTCGCTGCGAATAAACGCAAGGAACGCGTGCGCCACCGGTGACAGCCGTTTCGCCTTGGCTTGCACCAGGCACCAGCTGCGGTACAACGGCAGCTCTTCGACTGGCAGCTCTATGAGTGCGCCGGTCGCCAACTCAAGGTTCAGGGCGTGGCGCGTCAATAGCGCCAGGCCTAGACCCGCCCGTACGCATTCACGCTGGGCTTCGGCCGACGCCACCTCCTGGGTCTGCGTGAAGTGCACGCGCTTCTCCTTGAAATACTCCTCGCAGGCCAGTCGCGTACCGGAGCCCGGTTCGCGCAACAGCAGCGTATAAGGCTCCAGATCCTGCAAGCGCAGCGGCCCCATATGGGACAGCGGATGATCCGGCGGAGCCACGGCCACGATTGGATTGTTGAGAAACGGCAGAAACTCCAGCCCCATGTCTTGCGGCACCATCGACATGATCACCAAATCATCGCGGTTGTCCGACAGGCGTCGAATCACTTGTCCGCGGTTAACCACCGTCAGGTGCAGGTTCACTTCCGGATGCTGGCGCTTGAACGCGGCAAACAGGTGCGGCACGAAATACTTGGCGCTGGATTCCACCGCCAGTTTCAGCTGTCCTTGCAGCGATCCCTGCATGTCTGAAAGCTGCATGTCGAGGTTTTCCAGGCGCCCGAAAATGTCCCGGCTGGCGCGTTGAAGGGCTTCGGCTGCCTCGGTCATGTAGAGCTTTTTGCCGACGTAATCGAACAAAGGTTGACCAATCAGCTCCTCAAGTTGACGAATCTGTAGGCTCACGGCAGGTTGTGTGAGAGACATTTCATCGGCTGCGCGGCTGTAGGACCGCAAATCACAGACCTCATTGAAGATCTGTAATTGACGCAATGTCATACGCATCAAGGACTTACGCATTTTATGGGCGCTCTCACCGCAGGCTGATGCGTCAACTATAAGTCTTTACTTATGGCTGACCCAATAATTAATCATTTTTGTTAATCCCTTGTGAGGGCTAGTGTGGGGCTGCGACTGAATTGAAACATTTGGTCACGCGTCGACTTGGTCTAACAGGTCGTGGGTACCACCGGCTCAAGGGAACCTCCAAGTGATAAAAAAGATCCTGATCGCCAACCGTGGTGAGATTGCCGTACGAATCGTGCGTGCCTGCGCCGAGATGGGCATTCGCTCGGTCGCGATCTATTCCGACGCCGACCGCCATGCCTTGCATGTGAAGCGCGCGGACGAGGCCCACAGCATTGGTGCCGAGCCACTGGCCGGTTACCTGAATGCGCGCAAGCTGGTGAATCTGGCAGTGGAAACCGGTTGTGATGCGCTGCACCCCGGCTACGGCTTCCTCTCGGAGAACGCTGAACTGGCAGATATCTGCGCCGAGCGCGGCATCAAGTTCATCGGTCCATCGGCTGAAGTGATTCGCCGCATGGGCGACAAGACTGAGGCCCGTCGCAGCATGATCAAGGCTGGCGTACCCGTCACCCCGGGGACCGAAGGCAACGTCGCGGATATCGCGGAAGCTTTGATCGAAGGCGATCGCATTGGTTATCCGGTGATGCTCAAGGCGACTTCCGGTGGCGGTGGCCGTGGTATCCGTCGCTGCGACAGCCGGGAAGAACTTGAACAAGCATTCCCTCGGGTCATTTCCGAAGCCACCAAGGCCTTCGGTTCGGCGGAAGTGTTCCTGGAAAAATGCATCGTCAATCCGAAACACATCGAAGCGCAGATCCTCGGCGACAGTTTTGGCAATGTGGTGCACCTGTTTGAGCGTGACTGCTCGATCCAGCGTCGCAACCAGAAGCTCATCGAGATCGCCCCGAGCCCGCAACTGACCCCTGAACAGCGCGCGTACATCGGCGACCTGTCGGTGCGCGCAGCCAAGGCGGTGGGTTACGAGAACGCCGGCACCGTGGAGTTCCTGCTCGCCGAGGGCGAGGTGTACTTCATGGAGATGAACACCCGGGTGCAGGTGGAACACACCATCACCGAAGAAATCACCGGCATCGACATCGTTCGCGAGCAGATTCGCATCGCCTCAGGTCTTCCGCTTTCGGTGAAACAGGAAGACATCCAGCACCGCGGTTTCGCGCTGCAATTCCGGATCAACGCCGAAGACCCGAAAAACAATTTCCTGCCGAGCTTTGGCAAGATCACCCGTTATTACGCGCCCGGCGGTCCCGGCGTGCGTACCGACACGGCGATCTACACCGGCTACACCATTCCGCCGTTCTACGACTCCATGTGCCTGAAACTGGTGGTCTGGGCGCTGACCTGGGAAGAGGCGATGGACCGTGGCTTGCGCGCCCTCGACGACATGCGTCTGCAAGGGGTCAAGACCACCGCCGCGTACTACCAGGAAATCCTGCGTAACCCGGAATTCCGTAGCGGCCAGTTCAACACCAGCTTCGTTGAAAGCCACCCTGAACTGACCAACTACTCGATCAAGCGCAAACCCGAAGAGCTGGCCCTGGCCATCGCCGCCGCCATCGCCGCCCACGCAGGCCTGTGAGGAATATTCCAATGACTAAGAAAATCCACGTTACCGACACAATCCTGCGCGACGCCCACCAATCGCTGCTCGCGACTCGCATGCGCACCGAAGACATGCTGCCGATCTGCGACAAGCTCGACAAAGTCGGCTACTGGTCGCTGGAATGCTGGGGCGGCGCGACCTTCGACGCCTGCGTACGTTTCCTCAAAGAAGACCCGTGGGAGCGCCTGCGCCAACTGCGCGCGGCGCTGCCTAACACTCGCCTGCAAATGCTTCTGCGTGGTCAGAACCTGCTGGGCTACCGCCACTACAGCGACGATGTGGTCAAAGCCTTCGTCGCCAAGGCCGCGGTCAACGGCATCGACGTGTTCCGCATCTTCGACGCGATGAACGACGTGCGTAACCTGCGAGTCGCCATCGAAGCGGTGAAAGCTGCTGGCAAACACGCTCAAGGCACCATCGCTTACACCACCAGCCCGGTGCACACCATCGAGGCGTTCGTGGCGCAAGCCAAGCAGATGGAAGCCATGGGTTGCGACTCGGTGGCGATCAAGGACATGGCTGGCCTGCTGACGCCGTACGCCACTGGCGAGTTGGTCAAAGCGTTGAAATCCGAGCAATCGCTGCCCGTGTTCATTCACTCGCACGATACCGCTGGCATGGCAACGATGTGCCAACTGAAGGCCATCGAGAACGGCGCCGATCACATCGACACCGCGATCTCCAGCTTTGCCTCCGGCACCAGCCATCCGGGCACCGAATCGATGGTCGCCGCCCTTAAAGGCAGCGAGTTCGACACCGGCCTGAACCTGGAACTGCTGCAAGAGATTGGCTTGTACTTCTACGCCGTGCGCAAGAAGTACCACCAGTTCGAAAGCGAGTTCACCGCCGTCGATACCCGCGTTCAAGTCAACCAGGTCCCGGGCGGGATGATTTCCAACCTGGCCAACCAGTTGAAAGAGCAGGGCGCCCTGAACCGCATGAGCGAAGTGCTGGCCGAAATCCCGCGCGTTCGTGAAGACCTCGGCTTCCCGCCGCTGGTGACCCCGACTTCGCAGATCGTTGGCACTCAAGCGTTCTTCAACGTGCTGGCCGGTGAGCGCTACAAGACCATCACCAACGAAGTGAAGCTTTACCTGCAAGGCGGCTATGGCAAGGCGCCGGGCACCGTGAACGAAAAACTGCGTCGCCAGGCCATCGGCAGCGAAGAAGTGATCGACGTGCGTCCGGCTGACCTGCTTAAGCCGGAAATGACCAAGCTGCGTGCTGAAATCGGTACGGTGGCCAAGTCTGAAGAAGACGTGCTGACCTACGCCATGTTCCCGGACATCGGGCGCAAGTTCCTTGAAGAACGCGCCGCCGGCACCCTGACTCCAGAAGTGCTGCTACCGATTCCTGAAGCCGGCGGCGTGACCTCGGCCGGTGGCGAAGGCGTGCCGACCGAGTTCGTCATCGACGTCCACGGCGAAACCTACCGCGTCGACATCACCGGTGTCGGCGTCAAGGCTGAAGGCAAGCGTCACTTCTACCTGTCTATAGACGGCATGCCGGAAGAAGTGGTGTTCGAACCACTCAACGAATTTGTCGGCGGCGGCAGCAGCAAGCGCAAGCAAGCCACTGCACCGGGCCACGTCAGCACCACCATGCCGGGCAACATCGTCGACGTGCTGGTCAAGGAAGGCGATACCGTGAAAGCCGGCCAGGCCGTGCTGATCACCGAAGCGATGAAGATGGAAACCGAAGTCCAGGCGGCCATCGCCGGCAAAGTCACCGCCATCCACGTGGTCAAGGGCGACCGGGTGAACCCGGGCGAAATCCTGATCGAGATCGAAGGCTGAGTTAACAGCCTCGAGATACCGCTTTAAACCTCGGGGGGCATGTGCTCCCCTTTTTTTCGCCCGCGATTTGTGGGGGTTAGAAGCTCATTCGCCACTGACCCGTTACTCCATGGTTTCGGCTGTCGTTGCCGATCTCGCCAGTGAGACCGACGCCCAAGGTGTGTTTTGCTGACAATCCAAGGTCCAGCCCTGCATCGACCAGCAGACTGTCACGATCCAGCGGCGCGCCGGAAACGGTGAAGTTTTTTCCGCCCGTCACCAATCGTTGGCGGGTATCGCTGTAGACGTCCCCGTAAGTGTGTTTCCAGCCGGCACTGAACCGTGGCGTCAGTTGCATTCCGTTATCCAGAGTGTTGAGCTTCGCCAGCCGCAGGCCGAACGTGCTGTTCAAATTGTTCTGCGTTTGACCGTGTACCTTCAGCGCCGCTGCGCCGCCTTTTTCCGTGTAAGTGTCGCGCTAATAGCGCTGGTAGCCCAGGCTGGCAAACGGTTCGATGCTGACGTTCGCCTGGCCCAGGTTGTAACCCAATTCCGCAAAGGCCTGCTGGGTGTTGGCATCGTAACGGCCTTCGGGGCGGTCGCTGAAACCTTTGAAGGCAACCCGGCGTTTAGTGCTGCCGTCGTGGCTGCTATAGGTCGCGCCCAGTCGCAGGGACATTGGTCCGTTTTGACGTAGGGCATAAGCTCCCAAATGCCAGCTGTCGAGATCGCCGTCGAGTCCGCGGCTGTCCAGGCGCGTTTCGGATTTGCCAGCCATCACACCGATGCGCCATTCCTCATCAACTCCCCAATCTGCGCCCAAAACCAGACCTTGGGTGGAGTGTTTCAGGGCGTCATAGTCGCGATCCAGTGTCCCGCCGTGACCCAATGCTTGAAGCCAGACTCGGCCATTGTCTTCGCTGCCGGCAGCCAGGCGTGGTGCATTGTTTCGTCTGCCAGTCATGCTGTAGGCATTGGCACTATCCAGCTGCCGCATGGCCGAGAGCATGGTTGCGCTGATTGGGCTGTCACTGTTGAGGGTCGCTTTCGCAAGGTTGGCGTTGTTGCCGCCAGCCAGCTGTTCGATGGCAACAGAAGCCGTTTGTTTGTCAGCGCTGAGCAGGGCTGCGACAGCAGCGTTTGTGGGGTTGGATGCCTTTGGCACTGTGGCGACGGAGTTGGTAGCTGGGGGTGGAGTTGAGGCAGTGATGGGCTGGTCGGTGGTGGTTGGAGTTACGGCAGTGACGGGCTGGTCGGTGGTGGGTGAAGTTGCGGCAGTGACGGGC
Source organism: Pseudomonas sp. ANT_J28 (assembly GCF_008370005.1). NCBI lineage: Bacteria > Pseudomonadati > Pseudomonadota > Gammaproteobacteria > Pseudomonadales > Pseudomonadaceae > Pseudomonas > Pseudomonas sp. ANT_J28. Next base: position 20,710 of record NZ_VOBM01000005.1, on the reverse strand, counting down.
TGGTCGGTGGTGGTTGGAGTTACGGCAGTGACGGGCTGGTCGGTGGTAGGTGGCGTTGCGGCTGTCGATGGTTTTTCAGCGGTAGTTGTCGGTGTGGAGACCGGAACGGATGTGTCGGTACTTGCAGGTGGATTCGGGGCTTCAGCGACGGAGGGGGCCTGAGGTATGTCCTTTGGCTCTTCAATGCTTTGGGCGACTTCCTTCCCGTTATCCGTGGTTGCGACACTCTCGATCGCCACATCGTTACGGACGAAGATCAGGTTGACTCTCTTTTCTTCGTAGTCGAGCGTGGGCGTTAAAAAGGCAAGGTTATTGATGACTTTCCCAAATTCCCCTTCGACTTTACTGGCAGCAAGGATGTTGTTTTCGCTGATTAGCGGGTAGTCACCCGGTGCTGCAACGATGTTCAGTGTGGCGCCGCCGAGGCTGGCGGTGCCACCGACTAATATCGTTTCACCTTTGCGGTCGGCATTGACCTCGTAGGTTAGCTCGGCAGTTTTTGAGAGGTCCAAGTCACCTTTAACTTTCGGTGCGCCGTGCAAACCGTCGACAGAAAACTTTCCGTTTACCTTCAGGGAACCCGTTAAACCGTTGCCCGCAAAAGCGCCTTTTTCATGGATAACGACATTGCCTTCGATAGTTCCTGGGTTGTTCAGGAAACCTCCTGATTGCACGGTCGCGTCGCCGCCAATCGTTCCGTTGTTGACAAGCGCTCCTTGGGTCAACGCCCCACCCTGGATATGCCCATTATTTATTAGCGTTGCTTTTGGACGAATCCAGACACCGGTATTGAAATCACCGGAACCATTCATAGTCCAAGTGCTTCGTTTGAGCTCCAGGCCTTCAAAACGACGACTCTCGCCTAACGTGCCACCGCTCGCGGTATCGAGTTGCAGGAAGTTGACACCGTCACCACCGTCAATCAATCCGGCAACGGCTCCGCGGCCAGACACAATGACCAGATCATCTCCATCGCCGAATGTCCGATCAATACCATCGGCTGCTTTGCTGATGGTGGTCTTGTTGGTGGCGGGATCATTTATAAATGCGTCCAGCGCCGCCATGAGCTGCTCTGGCGATTCAATCGGTGGTGCGGTGGTATCCGCGGAGATCTGCTGAGCCATCGAAAATTCAGCGCAACCCAGCGCAAGCGCAATGGCCAGCGCCAGGTGTTGTGGTCGGTATTTGTGTTGAACGGGCATCGAGTACGGCCTCTTTTGAAAGGAGGCCAAACTCTAAGAGGGAGGCTATAGGTGCCGATGTCAGCTGCTTCCCGCAGGCTTGCGGGGGTTGTCAGAAGGTTGTGTAGAAAATTGCCAGCTGCTTGAGGAAGGCTGTTTTTACCCGTTCGGGCTGACGCTTTTTCTTACAACAAATCGAGACATGGTCGGCTATCGCAACTCGGAAACTCATCTGTCTTTCGCTAACTACGGCTCAAGTAAGCCTTCCCATAATGCCGCTCCATCCTCGCCTGAATCAGCTCCAGCCCAATCGACATCACCCAATAAATCACCGCCGCCGTCGTCAGCATCTCGATGTAGCGATAGCTCGAGCGCCCATACGATTGCGCCAGAAACATCACCTCCCAAACCCCCATCACCGAGATCAGCGACGAGTCTTTGAGCATCGAGATGAACTGGTTGGTGGTTGGCGGGATGATGGTGCGCATGGCCTGGGGCAGGGTGACGCGCCAGAAGATCACGGTTTCGCGCATGCCCAGCGCCAGGGACGCTTCGCGTTGGCCGTGGGGGACGCCGAGGATGCCGGCGCGGAAGATTTCGCTCAGGTAAGCGCCGTAGTTGAGCGACAGGGCGATGATGCCGGCGGCGATGGCGCCCGGGACGATGCCGAGTTGTGGCAGGCCGAGGTAGATCAGCAGGATCTGGATCAGTAGCGGTGTGCCACGAAAGAACGAGGCATAGAAGCTCGCAATCCCGAAGGCCACAGCGCTTTTCGACAGCCGCGCCAGGGCGGTAATGAAGCCCAGCAGCGAGGACGTCACGATTGAACACAGGCACAGAAACAGCGTCAGCGCCGCGCCCTGCAAAAAGCCGTTGGGCGCCAGGTGCAGACCGATCAGGTTCGGCAGTTTGTCGAGGATGATTGAGAACTTCAGGTCGAAGCTCAGGAAGAAGCTGGCGAACAATCCGAGCATCGCTGCCCAGGTCAGGTACAGCCGCGTGCGGAAACCGAAGATCCGTTGCAGTCGCGACTCAGCCACCGGTTGCGGCGGCTGGGGAGGTTTGGGGAAAGAAGTCATTTGCTGATGTCGGCGCCGATCCATTTTTGCGACAGCTTGCTCAGGGTGCCGTCCTGTTTCAGCTGAGCGAAGACGTCACGCACTCTGGCGTCCCACTGGGCGTCGCCTTTTTCAATGGCCACCGAGTTTGGCTCCGAGTACAGCGGCTCGCCGGCGAGCTTGAAGCGTTTGTCTTCGGTCAGGCGCGGTTGGGCGGTGACAAGGTTGGTGAGGATCGCATCCAGTCGAACGCCAGCGCCCAGGCCGAGGTCCTGGAATGCCACGTTGTCGGTGTCATACGGCGCGATCTGCACATCTTCGAAAGGGTACTGCAGTTGAGTGTCTTCGGCGCCTTCGATCACCAGGTTTTTGTTCAGGTAGCTTTCGTAGCTGGAGGCACTGGTGAGGCCGACTTTTTTGCCGCTCAGGTCTTTGGCGCTGTGGATGCTGTCGTCCTTGGCGTTGACCACGATCACCGCTGGCGAGGCGTAGTACTCGACCGGGAAGTCGAAGACCTCGGCGCGGGCCTTGCTCGGGGTCATGGAGCAGATGCAGATGTCATAGCGCCCACTCCAGCGGCCGGCCGCGATCACGTCCCAGGACGGGGTTTCGAGGCGCAGTTTGACGCCCAGTTTGTTCGCCACGGCCTTGGCCACGTCGACGTCGAATCCATCGAGCTGGTTTTGATCATTGAGGAACGAGAAGGGTGGATAGCTTTCCATCAACACGCCCACCAGTTCTTTCTTTTTTTCGACGCGATCCAGCGTGGCGCCGCCAAAGGCTTGGGTGGAGGCAGCCAGAATCGTCAGGCCCAGGGCCAGGAGTGGTTGGAGTTTCACAGTCGATCCCTGATAAAAAAGAGGTTGTTATTAACCGGATGGTGCGTATTAAATAGTTATAAGGACAACTCTGATAGTGAGTTATTTTCATAAGCTTATGAGTGAAAAGCATATGGGCGCAGCAAGCACAGTAATTCTGGATGGCGGCATGGGTCGTGAGTTGCAGCGCCGAGGCGCGCCGTTCAGACAGCCCGAGTGGTCGGCGCTGGCCTTGAGCGAAGCGCCGCAAGCGGTAGAGGCGGTGCACTCGGCTTATATCGAAAGCGGTGCGAACGTGATTACCAGCAACAGTTACGCGGTGGTGCCGTTTCACATTGGCGAAGAGCGTTTTGCAGCCGAAGGGCAGGCGCTCGCGGCGTTGGCCGGTGAGCTGGCTCGGCGCGCGGTAGAGGCTTCGGGCAAAGCGGTGCGCGTGGCCGGCTCATTGCCGCCGCTGTTTGGGTCCTATCGTCCGGACCTTTTCGATGCTGCTCGGGCGACTGAATTGTTGGCGCCGCTGGTGAAGGGTCTGGCACCTCATGTCGATCTATGGCTGGCGGAAACCCAGAGCTCGATCGTTGAAGCGCGAGCGATCCACGCCGGTCTGCCCACAGACGGCAAGCCGTTCTGGCTGTCGTTTACCCTGAAGGATGAGGACACGGACGAAGTGCCGCGCTTGCGTTCGGGTGAGCCGGTGGCTGACGCCGCAGCCGTGGCGGCTGAGCTGGGCGTCGAGACGTTGCTGTTCAACTGCAGCCAGCCGGAAGTGATCGGTGCTGCGATTGATGCCGCGCGGGAGACCTTCGAGCGTTTGGGGGTGAAGATTCACATCGGCGCTTACGCCAATGCCTTCCCGCCGCAACCGAAAGAGGCCACGGCCAATGACGGTCTGGACCCGCTGCGCGACGATCTCGATCCGCCGGGTTATCTGCACTGGGCGGCTGATTGGCAGAAGCGCGGGGCCAGTCATTTGGGTGGTTGCTGCGGGATTGGGCCGGAGCACATCGCCGTGCTGGCCCAGAAATTGGCGTGAAGCCAATCGCGAGCAAGCTCGCTCCCACAGAGATTTTCGGTGAACGCAATATTGGGGATCGCCGCAGATCAATTGTGGGAGCTTGCTCGCGAAGGCGTCCGTCCAGGCGCCGATGTTTTACCCGCGGCACTCCGCCAGGGTTTTCACCTGCCCCGAATCCGTCTGGTTCTCATCGGACAGCCAGCGCTCAAACCCTGCCCCGATTGCCGGCCATTCCGAGTCCAGAATCGAATACCACGCCGTGTCCCGATTCTGCCCCTTGACCACCATGTGTTGGCGAAACACGCCTTCAAAGCTGAACCCCAGACGCTCGGCCGCGTATTTGGAGCGGGCGTTGCCGTTGTTGCACTTCCACTCCAGGCGTCGGTAACCCAAGGCAAACGACTCTTTGGCGAGCAGATAAACCGCCTCGGTACTCTTCGGCGAACGCTGCATCGGCGCGCCAAATGTGACATGGCCGATCTCGATCCGACCTTGTGAAGGAACAATCGACATCAAACTGAGGATGCCCTGCACATCGCCGCTGGCTCGGTCGATCACGCTGAAGAAGTACGGGTCGCTATTGGCCGCATGATTGTTCAGCCAATCGTTGAACGCGCTGCGCTCCGGGAAAGGACCGTAAGGCAAATAGTCCCAGAGTTTCGGGTCGGCACCCGGGCCTTGCAGGGCCTTCCACAAACCATCGGCGTGACGCGCCGGGTCGAGTTTTTCCAGGCGGATGAAACGCCCTTCAATGGTTTGGACTGATGGCGCCGGAACGCCTTTCCAGTCGGCGAGTGAAGTCGACATGTTGTTCTCCTTGAACCTTACAGGGTTTTGCGAAACTGGATAAAACCGGGGCGTTCGGCGATGCGCTCGTAGAGCTGGATCGCAGTGGCGTTGGTTTCGTGGGTCAGCCAGTGGACCTTGCAGCAACCGTCCTCTTTGGCGGTGGCGTAAACGAATTCGATCAGCTGCCGGCCGACGCCAGTGCCACGGGTTTCAGGCGTTACCAACAGGTCTTGCAGGTAGCAGGAGTTTTCGATGCTCCAGTTCGAACGATGGTAGATGAAGTGCACCATGCCCACCGCTTTGCCATCGGCCCAGGCCAGCGCGGCATGGGTCGGTTCGCTCGGGTCGAGCATGCGCTGCCAAGTGCTTTGGGTGACGGCCTCAGGCAGTTCGGTGTTGTAGAAACGCAGGTACGCTTGCCACAAGGGTAACCAGGCGGCGTGGTCGTCGGCGGTGACCTGGCGGATGTCGATCTGACTCATGTTCATTCCTTAACGCATCAAGTGGGCGAGGGCCTGGTCGTGCACATCAGGGCTGGCGGCAAGCCCCTCGCGCACACCGGTGATGTCTGCAGCGTTGCGGTTCTGGCTGAGCTTGCGTTTGCCTTCCAGGCGCTGGATCGGCAAGGCAAAACCGACGATGGCCTTGAGCATCCCATCAATGTAGTCGGCGGGGGCATCGGCGACTTTCCATGGACTGGCACGACCCGCTTCATGACGATCAGTCAGCGCGCTGACCAGAGTGCGCAGGCGATCGGCGTCGGTGAACACTTCAGCCGTGCCGTACGCATGCACGGCGACGTAGTTCCAGGTCGGCACGACTTTGCCGTGCTCGGCTTTGCTCGGGTAAAACCCCGGGCTGACGTAAGCGTCGGCACCGGCAAAAATCACCAGGGCTTCGGCGCCGTTCTGCAGTTCCTTCCATTGCGGATTGGCCTTGGCAAAGTGTCCATAAAGGGTGCCATTCGGGCCCTGGTCTGAACTCAACAGCAGCGGCAAATGGCTGGCTTGCAGACCTTGTTCCCCGTGTGTGACCAATACAGCGAGGCGGGTGCCGAGTATCTGCTGGTGCAGTTCATGCAAATCATCTATGGCAAAGCTGCGTGGCGTGTACATGGAGATTTTCCTTGGCGAATGCCTGCATCCTAGGCAGGCTATTGGTCTGTTGTAAGAGCCATTAACGACCAATTTCATAGGTCCATTGCCATGACCAGCGAGCCACTGTCCTTGTCATTCAACCCGGCGGGTATCGAACTCGATCGCCGTCAGGGTTTGAGCCGTCAGCTCTATCAAGCCTTGCGGGTGCGAGTGCTCGACGGTCGGCTGGCCAGTGGAACGCGATTACCGGCCAGTCGCGATCTGGCGGCGGCGTTGTCCATTTCCCGAAACAGCGTGGTCCGGGCCTACGATCAGCTCTACGCCGAGGGCTTTATTGAAGGGCGTGTGGGTGACGGGACGTATGTCGCGCAATTGCCTCAATCCGTGCTGCCGGGGAAAAAACTATCCACAAAAGTATCCACAGGGTTGTCAACAGGGTTACCCACAGCCTTATCCACAAATTGGCTGGATTTACCTGTGGTTTCATCCAGCAAAGTTATCCACAGCGGTGCGCTCGGACGCGTGGAAAAGAACCATTTGGCCTTGCCGCCGAGTGGTCCGCCTCGTGCCTTTCGCGTAGGAGTTCCGGCTTTTGATCTGTTCCCTTTCGAGGTTTGGGCCAAGCTGAATGCGGCTTTCTGGCGTAAACCGGATCTCCAGCAACTGTGTTACGGCGATCCAGCAGGCGACGCGCGCTTGCGCGGCCTGATTGCCGCGTATTTACGCAGCTCCCGGGGGATGCAGTGCACGGCTGAGCAAATAGTGATCACCAGTGGCGCACAGCAGGGGATTAGCCTTTGTGCACAGCTGCTGGTAGAGCCGGGCGATGGCGTGGCGATCGAGAATCCGGGGTATCGGGCGGCGGGTCATGCGTTCGCCGTGGCCGGTGCGCGATTGCACGGGGTGGCGGTGGACAGCGACGGTATCGACTGCACTGAATTGAACGGGCTCATCGATTGTCGATTGGCCTATGTCACGCCGTCGCATCAATATCCGACCGGGGTGGTGATGAGTCTGGCGCGGCGGCTGGAGTTGTTGGCCTGGGCCGAGCGAACCGATGGGTGGATCGTCGAGGATGATTACGATGGCGAGTATCGTTACAGCGGCGCGCCACTGGCCCCGCTGGCTGCACTTGATCGTCACGGGCGGGTGCTCTACGTCGGCACCTTCGGCAAAGTGGCTTTCCCGGCATTGCGCCTGGGCTATCTGGTGCTGCCACCGGCACTGGTAGATGCTTTCGCCCAGCGTCGCGCGGTCGATGTGCGCCACTCCGAGGTGAGCACCCAGGCCGTCATGGCCGAGTTCATGGCGGCCGGGCATTTCCAGCGGCACATCCGCCGCATGCGCCGCGCCGCATTGAGTCGCCGCAATACGCTTCTGGCTAACTGGCCTTCGGATATTCCCGGGGTTGGCAGCCTGCCGAGCGTGGCGGCTGGGCTGCACCTGACGGTGGCGGTCGACACTCAGGCCCGCGAGCGCGAACTGATTGAAGCCGCCGCCAGCGTTGATGTCGAGATCAATGGCCTGAGCAGTTACTGGCTACCGGATTCGAGAAACACTGTAGATCAACGCGCCGGGTTGGTGCTGGGCTTTGCGGCGGTGCCCGAGGCGGCAATCAGCGCAGCGCTCGGGCGATTGCAAAAGGTTTGGCGTCCCTGAGGTCGAGGACTTCCGTCAGGTCCCGGACTTGATCTTGGTCCAGGCCCGGGTCCGCGCCCGTTCGGCATCACGGGGCAGCGGTTGCAAGGTGTACAGCGTGCTCATCGCCGTTTCGGTCGGGTACAGATTCGGGTTGTTGCGGATCGCCGGGTCGACCATTTCTGTGGCGTCCTTGTTCGGGTTCGGGTAGCCGACGAAGTCGCTGACCGGTGCAATCACCTGCGGCTGCAACAAGTAGTTGATGAAGGTGTAGGCATCTTCCGGGTTCTTCGCGCCTTTGGGGATCGAGAGCATGTCGAACCAGATCGGCGCGCCTTCTTTGGGCAGGCGCATGTCGACGATCACGCCGTTCTTGGCTTCCTTGGCGCGGTTCGCTGCCTGGGAGAAGCTGCCGGAGTAACCGACGGCGACGCAGATGTCACCGTTGGCGATGTCGGCCATGTACTTCGAAGAATGGAAGTAGGTGACATACGGACGGATCTTCATCAGCAGCGCTTCAGCCTTTTCGTAGTCCGCCGGTTTCTTGCTGTTGGGGTCCAGGCCCAGGTGTTGCAGGGCCAGCGGCAGGATCTCCGATGGCGAGTCGAGTAGCGCGACACCGCACTGCTTGAGCTTGCTGATGTTCTCTTCCTTGAAGATCAGGTCCCAGCTGTCCACCGGGGCGTTGTCACCCAGTGCAGCCTTGATTTTGTCCGGGTTGAAGCCGATCAGGATGGTCCCGTACATGTACGGCACGGCAAATTTGTTGCCCGGATCGTTGGCTTCGATCAGCTTCATCAGCTTGGGATCGAGGTGGTTCCAGTTCGGCAGTTTGCTGCGGTCCAGCGGCTGGAAAACGCCGGCCTCGATCTGTTTGGCAAGGAATACGTTGGACGGCACGACCACGTCATAACCGGAGTTGCCGGTCAGCAGCTTGGCCTCCAGTGCTTCGTTGGTGTCGAAGATGTCGTAGACCAGTTTGGTCTGGGTGTTCTGGGCCTTGAAGTCTTCCAGGGCTTTGGGGGTGATGTAGTCGAACCAGTTGTAGACGTGCAACGTTCGCTCTTCAGCGTGAGCGGCACCACTGAGTACCGTGGCACACAGCACTGTGGGGAAGAGTGCTGGCGCGATAAAACGCTTGAGACTAATCATTGTTCTAATTCCTCATTGGGCGCTTTCAAAACCTTCGAGAACGTTCACGGCATTGATGCCGATTTCTTCTACCGCGTAGCCGCCTTCCATCACGAACAGCGTCGGCTTGCCGAGGCCGGCGATGCGCGCGCCCATGGCCAGGTAATCCGGGCTGTCGAGCTTGAATTGGGAGATCGGATCGTCCTTGAACGTATCGACGCCCAGGGATACGACGACGATATCGGCGCCGTACTTTTCGATCTCTTTGCAGGCTTGTTCCAGCGCGGCGCTCCAACTGTCCCAACCGCTCCCGGCCGGCAAAGGGTAGTTGAAGTTGAAACCTTCGCCGGCCCCTTCACCCAGCTCATCTTCATAGCCAAGGAAGAACGGGAACTCGGCTTCCGGATGACCATGGATCGAGGTGAACAGCACGTCGCTGCGCTCATAGAAAATCGATTGAGTGCCGTTGCCGTGGTGGTAGTCGACGTCGAGGATCGCGACCTTTTTATGGCCCTGATCGAGAAAGGCCTGCGCGGCGATGGCGGCGTTGTTGAGGTAGCAATAACCGCCCATCAAATCGCTGGCGGCGTGGTGTCCCGGTGGACGGCATAAGGCGAAGGCACTGCGGGCGCCGCGCTGAATGACGGCTTGCGCGGTCACCGCGACTTGCGCCGCACTGTATGCCGCTTGCCAGGTACCGGCGGTAATCGGTGCGCCGCCGTCGAAGCTGTAATAGCCGAGTTGGCCGTGCAGGCTGGTGGGCATGATCCGGCGCAGGGTGCGGGCTGGCCAGGTGTAGGGCAGCAAGTCGCCGTCGGTGCCGAATTCGGTCCAGCGCGCCCAGGCACCTTTGAAGAAGTCGAGGTAGTCGCGGCTGTGGACGCGCGCGATCGGGTCGAGGCCGAAATCCTGGGGCGCCTCCACAGGGCCGAGGTCGCGGTACTGCACACGCTGCAGAACATGGTCGGCTCGCGAAGGCATTTCGAAGCAGGGCATCAGTTGCCCGTCCATCAATTCGCAACGGCCGTGGTGCAGGTGGTGATCGTCCGAGTAGATCGTCAGCATTTCTTGTTCTCCGCAGGCTGATTCGGTTGAACACAGTCTTGCGGTGCGCGGCGTTTGAGAGAACGGCAGGAAAGGCCAAAAGGGGATTAATGTGGCCAAAAGATTTGACCGAAATTCTCCCCTTATTGGCGCGACGATGCCCCAGCTCAGGGCCTGAACTGACTCGGCGCTACGCCGCTCCAGCGTACAAAGGCATGGCGGAAACTCGCGGTCTCGCTGAACCCCAGCGCTTCTGCAATCCGATAGATCGGCAGTTCGTCCTCGCAGAGCATGCGTTTGGCCTGCTCGAACCGCAGTTCATCGAGCAACTCTTGATAGCTGCACCCCAGGTCCTTGAGATGTCGGCGCAAGGTGCGCGCCGAGCAGTTCAGCTGTTCAGCCAACCCATCCAGGCCCGGCGCTGCGCTCAATTGTGCGGCGAGGAGTTGGCGGATGCGGCCCAGCCAAGCCTGGCGTCCGGTGAACTCAGTGTTTTGTTTGCGGCAGCGTTCGGCCATGGCCTGATGGGTGATGGCGTCGGCCAGAGGCAGGGGGTGCTCCAGCCAGGCTTTGTCGAAGGCAAAGGCGTTGGACGCAGCGTCGAACTGCAAGGGGCAATCGAAACGTTCGGTGTAGCGTGCCTGATAGTCCGGTGCCGGGTACTCGAAGCGGGCGCCAAGCAGCGGCAACGGTTGGCCGAGCAGGTCTTCGCAAGTGACCTTCATCGAAACCAGGCAAAACTCGACATTGAATGGTGCCAGCGCTGGGTTTTCCCGATAGTCGCCAGCGGTGAGCCAGATGTGCTCGTTATCCTCTTCCAGGCTCAACTCGAACAGTGTTCCCAATAGCGCCGGATAGTGCAGCGCCAGCCGCAAGGCGTCACCTAAAGTGGCGCTGGTGAGTAAGGCGTACCCGAGCATGCCGTAGGACGAAACGTGCATCCGGCGGCCCAGTTCCAGGCCGATGTCACGCTTGAGCGCGACAGCATTGGCGCAGACCTGCATCTCCTGATTGGTGGTGATGCGCGTGTCCGCCCGGCTCAAATCCGCCGCGCTGATGCCGCTGCCGGCCAGCAGCGCTTCGCTGGACAAGCCCTCGGCCTTGAAGGTGTTGAGCACCAGGGAGACAGCGTTGAGGGTGGTGAGGTGGGAGTGGAGCATGGGGGGTTCCAGCCTTGGGATGGCTGGAGGACAGCAAGTTGTATGCCGAGTGATGAACCTGTGGGAGCGGGCTTGCTCGCGAATGCGGTGTAGCAGTCACATAGATGTTGGATGTGCCGCCGCCTTCGCGAGCAAGCCCGCTCCCACAAGGTTTTGGGGTGTGTCAGCTCAGTTCGCCGCAGAGGTCGAGTTCTACAAGACGCCGCACTTCAGCGGTGTCGAGCCCGGCACCCAGCAAGCCATGCAACTTGCCAAACGCCGCTTCACGGGTCATGCCGCCACCCGAAAGCACGCCTGCACCACGCAGACGACTGCCAGCCTCGTAAACATCCAGCTCGACGCCACCTTCATGGCATTGGGTGACGGCTACAACCACAACACCCTTGTCCCGCGCCCGTTCCAGGCTGGCGAGAAACTCGGGGTTATCGCTTGGCCCGGTGCCGCTGCCGTAGCACTCCAGCACCAAACCTTGAATACCGCTGTTCAGCACGCCATCGAGCTGCTCGGCGCCAATGCCGGGGAACAACGGCAGCACCGCGACTTTCGCCAACTGCTTGATCTTGCGGTAATGCAACTCCACTGGCAGCGCTGGCGCTTTCACGCCGCCGCCCTGACGCTCCAGTCGCTTGAACGGATGACGACCGAAACTGCGCACCTTCGCGCAACGAGTCGGGTCCAGCAATTCGCCGTGGAAGTACAGATGAACGCCCGGTGCCAGGCCTTGGCCCAGCGCAACCAGCGCACCGCTGAGGTTTTCCCAGGCGTCGCTGTCAGTCACACCAGCCGGCAGCATCGAACCAGTGAACACCACGCGAGCCTGCATACCGAGCAACTGAAAGCTCATGGCCGCCGCGCTGTAGGCGAGGGTGTCGGTGCCGTGCAGGATCAGCACGCTGTCGCAGCCCTGGACATCGACTGCGTCGACCACCGCTTCACGCAGTTGCTGCCAGTAAGCCGGGCTCATGTTGGCGCTGTCGATCAGCGGCGACATCTCGCGAAAGCGCCACTGCGGGACGACAAGGTCAGGCTGGCTGTGCAGATACTCGCGCATCCGGGCTTCGAAACCGGACGCCGGGGCCAGGCCATGAGCGCTGGCTTGCATACCGATGGTGCCGCCGGTGTAGAGCACCATGACGTGCTGGGCGGCAGGGTAGGTCGAGGAATTCATGGGGGTTCTCCGAGAACGATGACAGCATGCGGCCGAGCATGACGCCGGCCGAACGCTGTGTCACGCCGGGCGCAGGGGATGCGCCCGGTTTTTTACCGATCAGCGTTGCGCTGCGGGTACGCCTTGCAGCTCAGCTTCAGGCTTGGTGGCCGCTGGCGGATTGGCTGGCCAGGCTTTCAAATCCAGGTCCAGATCCGGGAATTTGCTCGAATCGAACACGGGCGTCTTGATGCCGGCCGCGCGCTGGTCATCGTAGTCACGCAGGATGCGCATGCCGACTTTGAACAGCAGGAACAGCGCGATCAGGTTCACAAACGCCAGCAGGGTCATGGTGATGTCAGCGAAGGCGAACACCGTGCCGAGGTTTTCGATTGCACCCCAGAAGATCAACACCAGTACCAGCGCGCGATAGCCGATCAGCGCCTTGCGGTTTTCACCGATCAGGAAGCGCAGGTTGCTCTCGCCCAGGTAGTAGTTGTAGAGGATCGAGGTGAACACGAACAACGACAGGGCCACGGAGATGAAGCTCCGGCCCCAGTCACCGACTACGGCAGCGAGCGAGTTCTGGGTCAGGGCAATGCCGTCGCCTTCGAAGCCCGGGGTGTAGAAGCCCGAGAGCAGAATCAGCAACGCGGTGCAGGTGCAGATCACGAAGGTGTCGAGGAACACGCTGAACGCCTGAACCACACCTTGTGCCACCGGGTGCTCGACCGACGCGACCGCAGCCACGTTTGGCGCACTGCCCAGGCCCGCTTCGTTGGCGAACACGCCACGCTTCACGCCCATGACGATGGCGGTGCCGATCAGGCCACCGAAGGCTTGATCCAGACCGAAGGCGCTTTTGACGATGGTCATCAGCATCGTCGGTACGTGATCGAACTGCAGCACGATCACGTAGATGGTCACGCCGATGTACACCAGGGTTTTCACCGGCACCAACAGGTCAGCGACCTTGGCGATGCGCTTGATACCACCGATGAACACCAGACCCAGCAACACCGCCAGGGCCAGGCCCGTGTAAGTGGGGTCGAGGTCGAAAGCGTTTTTCAGCGAGTGGGTCACGGCATGGGATTGCAGGCCGTTGAAGGCAAACCCGAAGGTCACCAGTAACAGGAACGCCATGATCATGCCCAGCCAGCGTTTCTGCAGGCCGTGCTGGATGTAATAGGACGGGCCGCCACGGTACGTGCCGTCGGAGTCGCAGCGCTTGTAGAGCTGGCCGAGGGAGCATTCGAAGAAGCTGCTGGACATGCCGACCAACGCGGTCACCCACATCCAGAACACCGCACCCGGACCACCCAGGGTCACGGCGATACCGACACCGGCGATGTTGCCCGCACCGACACGACCGGCGAGGCTGAGCATCAGGGCCTGGAACGAGCTGAGTTGACCGGCGCTGCTTTTCAGGCTGTCGCGGAACACCGCGAACATATGGAAGAAGTGGCGCAGTTGAACGAAACGCGAGCGGATCGTGAAGTAGCTACCGAGCCCGACAATGAGCACGATCAGTACTTTCCCTGAGAGGAAGTCGTTGATAACTTCGAGCATGGATTTTTCCTCGCTGTTTTTTGTGTATGCAAATGCTGGGCGGGCAGAAACATCGCGTTACACCGGATTGCGCGTGGCAAAACAGGTGAGGCGAAGGTTCGTCCCGGTTTCATATTGCGGGTTTGTTATTAGTTCGGGTTTCGCATGGGTTTGGGCCTCGTTACCGACGACCGCTCACGCGAAGAGGGGCGGCACTATACCTATGAGCGTGCCGTCCGTCTGCACGGTTGTAGTGCAAGCGACGAAACGAGGCTTTGAAACACCCGGCGTTGATGGCGTCGGGCTCTTGTGGGAGCGAGTCTGCTCGCGATGCAGGCACCGCGGTTTTTCAGGTAGGCCGCGTTATCGTTTATCGCGAGCAGGCTCACTCCCACAGGGTCGGTGTGTTGCTAAACGAGTTAAAAAAAAGGGCTTGGGGAATAAATCCCCAAGCCCTCAAAAGGTGAGAGGTGTCTAGTCCCTCGACCTGGTGAGCGTGGCTCTCATGCTCTTCGTTAAGAGAGCAAGAGCCGGCGTTTGATCAAGCCTTGAGCGGGACCAGACGCGGAGCAATCATGTTTTCCGGGCGCAGGATGTCGGCGAGCATTTCGTCGTCGAGCAAGCCTTCTTCGCGCACCAGTTCCAGCACGCCGCGGCCGCTTTCGAGGGCGATACGGGCGATGCGGGTGGCGTTTTCATAGCCGATGTACGGGTTCAGCGCAGTGACCAGGCCGATCGAGTGCTCGACCAGTTCGCGGCAACGCTCTTCGTTGGCGGTGATGCCGACGATGCAGTGCTCGCGCAGCATGTCCATGGCGCGTTGCAGCAGGCGGATCGAGTCGAAGATCTTGAACGCGATCAGCGGCTCCATCACGTTCAGTTGCAACTGGCCGCCTTCGGCCGCGATGGTCAGGGCCAGGTCGTTACCGATGATCTGGAACGCTACCTGGTTAACCGCTTCCGGAATCACCGGGTTGACCTTGCCGGGCATGATCGAGCTGCCTGGCTGACGCGCTGGCAGGTTGATTTCGTTGATACCGGTGCGTGGGCCGCTGGACAGCAGGCGCAGGTCGTTGCAGATCTTCGACAGCTTGACCGCGGTGCGCTTGAGCATGCCGGAGAACAGTACGAAGGCGCCCATGTCGGAGGTGGCTTCGATCAAGTCGGCGGCCGGAACCAGCGGTTGACCGCTGATCAGCGCCAGACGCTGAACCGCCAGGTGCTGGTAGCGCGGGTCGGCGTTGATGCCGGTGCCGATCGCGGTGCCGCCCAGGTTCACTTCGGTCAGCAGTTCTGGCGCCAGTGTTTTCAGGCGCGCCAGGTCTTCGCTCAACGTGGTGGCGAATGCGCGGAATTCCTGGCCGAGGGTCATCGGCACGGCGTCTTGCAGTTGGGTACGGCCCATCTTCAATACGTGGTTGAACTCGACACCTTTGGCGGCAAACGCCTGGATCAGGCTGTCGAGGCTGGCCAGCAGCGCGTCGTGACCCAGCAGCAGACCCAGGCGGATCGCCGTCGGGTAGGCGTCGTTGGTCGACTGCGCCATGTTCACGTCGTTGTTCGGGTGCAGGTATTGGTATTCGCCCTTCTGGTGACCCATGGCCTCCAGCGCGATGTTGGCGATGACTTCGTTGGCATTCATGTTGGTTGAAGTGCCAGCGCCGCCTTGAATCATGTCCACCACGAACTCTTCGTGGAAATCGCCGCGGATCAAGCGTGCACAGGCTTCACTGATGGCAGCGTGCTTGGCTTCGCTCAGGTGACCCAGTTCGCGGTTGGCGTCAGCGGCGGCCTGTTTGACCATGGCCAGGCCGACAACCAGCTTCGGGTAATGCGAAATCGGAACGCCGGAGAGACGGAAGTTGTTCACCGCTCGCAGGGTCTGGATGCCGTAATACGCTTGAGCGGGTACTTCGAGTACGCCAAGCAGGTCTTTTTCTGTGCGGAAAGATGCAGCGGAGGACATGATAGAAATCATCTCGATAAGGACCCGGTCTGTGCCGGAACACTGCAAATGCTAGGCTTGTGGAGAATTTTGGGCCAATGCTGATAAACACTAGCCTATGCACATTCGGCATAATGCCCGTGTGACGCCGTGTCTGCGGCGAGCGTGTGACCTAAATTGGTGCGTGTCCGGGAGGGCGTGATGAACCTTGAAAGTAAATGGCTTGAGGACTTTAGTGCTCTGGCCGCCACCCGCAGCTTCTCCCAGGCTGCCGAACGACGCTTCGTGACTCAGCCGGCGTTCAGTCGACGGATCCGCAGCCTTGAAGCCGCGCTGGGGCTGACCCTGGTCAATCGCTCGCGCACGCCGATCGAACTGACGGCGGCGGGGCAGCTGTTTCTGGTCACCGCGCGGACGGTGGTCGAGCAGCTCGGTGAAGTGTTGCGTCACCTTCATCACCTGGAAGGCGGGCAGGGCGAGGTGATGCAGGTCGCCGCCGCTCACTCCCTGGCGCTGGGTTTCTTCCCGCGCTGGATCGCGCAGTTGCGTAATGAAGGCCTGAACATCGCGACGCGCCTGGTGGCAACCAACGTCGGTGATGCCGTGCATGCCCTGCGTGAAGGCGGTTGCGATCTGATGCTGGCGTTCTATGACCCGGATGCCGCGATGCAGATGGACCCGGAAATCTTCCCGTCGCTGCACCTTGGCGACACTGAAATGCTCCCGGTATGCGCGGCGGACGCCGAGGGCAAGCCGCTGTTCGATCTGGAAGGCGAAGGCAGTGTGCCGCTGCTCGCCTACAGCGCCGGAGCATTTCTCGGGCGTTCGGTGAACATGCTGCTGCGTCAGCGTGCGCTGCGCTTCAGCACCATTTACGAAACCGCTATGGCCGACAGCCTTAAAAGCATGGCGCTTGAAGGATTGGGCATTGCCTGGGTGCCGCGGCTCAGCGTGCGCGCCGAACTGGCTCGCGGTGAGCTGGTGGTTTGCGGCGGCCCGCAATGGCATGTGCCGCTGGAGATTCGCCTGTACCGCTGCGCGCTAGTGCGCAAGGCGAACGTGCGGTTGTTGTGGCGCAAGTTAGAGGGCGGGGCTGCGAATTCTGCGGTCTGACAGGGTAGAGGTGAAAGACAGGTGGATGGCTTTCACCCCCTGACCTGAGTTGAAAAAAAACAGGGAGATTTCAGGCGAATTGATCGAGATACTCGCGAATTTATGCTCTGTTCTTTTCGCTGAAATGGTAGGCATTGCCGCGAAAAGAAGAACCGATATCAACTTTCATAATCGTGTCGTGCCACCAACCGTCGTAAATTATTTCCGAATCTTCATGCGCTGCGTTGAGCATGTGGCCTACTTCGTGCGCAGGGAATCTGTAACTCAAGATTGACGCAATTCCTGCTCTTCCGGGTTGAGGGGCCATTCCGCCGGTTGTACTGTTTATTGGATCACGGGTTAATAGCAGGAATTTGGTGAGGTTTGGGTCGTAAGGATAAGTGTCGGCAACTTTTGCAATTAAATTGTCGACCATCCGATTCCAGCCATTGACCGATTCATCAGAATTTTCGTTTTTGTATCTGTAGCGGTACATCTCCGGGGTGTTTGACTCAGTGCTTAAGATGATACTGACGTTTCGGCTGGAGATGTTCTCAAGCTCGGTTTTTAACCAGGAAAAATAATCGTCATAAATAGAGTCCTTGTCGTAACCCTTCAGGTCCTCGTGGAGGAAGACCATTATTAATATAGGGCGCTTACTGTTCATATAAGATTCCAGTGGTAAGTTTTAAGGCTAAGTAGGTGCGTTCGAGAGAGGGAGTGACCAATCCCGGCGTTGTTGGTGTTTCGGGGAAGTTACTTGGAAAGTTGTTGATGCGTTTGCTGTTTTTGTCAGTGTATCGATCGCAGTTGCTGTACCCGAAAGTTGGATTTTGGACCATGTAACTGTCACAGGGTCATGGGGTTAAAAAGACCTTTGAGTTTTCATAGGTTGTAGTTCTTGAAGTTGAGTGTCTGCATGGTAGGTGTCTGGATTATTTGATGCTTTATGGCTAGATGTACAGAGTTGATATGTTTCAGTTGGTGTTGATGCTGTTTAGTTCTTCGGTTTGGGGTTTGCGTTGTTTCAATGAAATTATGTTAGTCGGCTTTAATGCCATGCTTATTGAAAGGTTCCCATCAAGTTGTCGACAGGTCGTTGATGGGGGCGTTTATGGTTGGGGCGTGTTGACCGTTGAGTCAGTAAAGCCGGGTGTAGCGAGAAAAATGGAGAGGTAATGACAGATGGTCATCCAAGGGGCTGTTTATCGGTATCTTTACGGTATACTGCGCGGCCTTCGGCCGGTTCGCCCGGCCTTAATTCGTACACTCAAGCCACGCCGGATATCCTGCGTGGCTTGTTGTTTTTTGACGCGTCTGCGGGCGCCCAGAGAGAAGAGGCACGACGATGAGTGCACTGGTTGGCGTGATCATGGGCTCCAAGTCCGATTGGTCCACCCTTAGCCACACCGCCGATATGCTGGAAAAGCTCGGCATTCCTTACGAGGTGAAAGTGGTCTCTGCCCACCGCACCCCGGACCTGCTCTTCCAGTACGCCGAAGAGGCTGAGGCGCGTGGCATCGAGGTGATCATCGCCGGTGCCGGCGGTGCGGCCCACTTGCCAGGCATGTGTGCGGCCAAGACCCACCTGCCGGTGCTGGGCGTGCCGGTGCAGTCGTCGATGCTCTCGGGCGTCGATTCGCTGCTGTCTATCGTGCAGATGCCCGCGGGCATTCCGGTCGCCACCCTGGCCATCGGCAAGGCTGGCGCGATCAACGCTGCGCTGCTCTCGGCGAGCATCCTCGGCGCCAAGCATCCGCAGTTCCACGCGGTGCTGAAAAAATTCCGCGCTGAGCAGACAGACAGCGTCCTGGAAAATCCAGACCCACGCATCGCCTGAGGTTGTTGACGATGAAGATCGGTGTAATCGGTGGCGGCCAGTTGGGTCGCATGTTGGCGCTGGCGGGCACTCCGCTGGGCATGAACTTCGCTTTCCTGGACCCCGCGCCGGATGCTTGCGCAGCCGCGTTGGGCGAACACCTGCGGGCCGATTACGGCGATCAGGATCACCTGCGTCAGCTGGCCGATGAAGTCGATCTGGTGACTTTCGAATTCGAAAGCGTCCCGGCCGAAACCGTGGCGTTCCTGTCGCAATTCGTCCCGGTCTACCCGAGCGCCGAAGCCCTGCGCATCGCTCGCGATCGCTGGTTCGAGAAGAGCATGTTCAAGGACCTGGGGATTCCCACCCCGGCGTTCGCCGACATTCAATCGCAAGCCGATCTGGACGCTGCCGTGGCTTCCATCGGTCTGCCGGCCGTGCTGAAAACCCGCACCCTGGGTTACGACGGCAAGGGCCAGAAGGTCCTGCGCAAGCCTGAAGACGTGGCCGGCACGTTCGCCGAACTGGGCAGCGTGGCCTGCCTGCTGGAAGGTTTCGTGCCGTTCACCGGTGAAGTCTCGTTGATCGCCGTGCGCGCTCGCGATGGCGAAACCAGGTTCTATCCGCTGGTTCACAACACCCACGACAGCGGCATCCTCAAACTGTCCGTGGCCAGCACCGATCACCCGCTGCAAGCCTTGGCGGAAGACTATTCCAGCCGTGTACTCAAGCAGCTGAACTACGTTGGCGTGATGGCGTTCGAGTTCTTTGAAGTCGACGGTGGCCTCAAGGCCAACGAAATCGCCCCACGGGTGCACAACTCAGGTCACTGGACCACTGAAGGTGCCGAGTGCAGCCAGTTCGAAAACCACCTGCGGGCCGTTGCCGGTCTGCCGCTGGGTTCGACGGCCAAGGTCGGCGAGAGCGCGATGCTCAACTTCATCGGTAAAGTGCCCGAGACCGAGAAAGTCATGGCCATTGCCGATTGCCATCTGCATCACTATGGCAAGGCGTTCAAGGTCGGTCGCAAGGTCGGTCACGCCAACCTGCGCTGCGCCGACAAGGCCACGCTGGAGCAGCAGATCCTCAAGGTCGAAGCGCTCATCGCCGAATAGTTTCATGTGGCAGCGGCGGAACCATTCAGGGGCCGCCGTTCTCTCATGGCAGGATGCAGAAGTCTGACTAGGCTTTCGCATAGCCAAACCAATCAGAGGGAAATGCCATGGGAATTATCGGAACCATATTTATCGGCTTGATCGTCGGCCTGCTGGCGCGGTTCCTGAAACCGGGCGATGACAGCATGGGCTGGATCATGACCATCCTGCTCGGTATCGGCGGTTCGCTGGCGGCCACTTACGGCGGCCAGGCTCTGGGCATCTACCACGCGGGCGAAGGCGCTGGCTTCATCGGTGCGCTGGTCGGCGCGGTGGTGTTGCTGGTGATCTACGGCTTGATCAGAAAGAACTGACTCAAAGCGACAAAGCCCCCTCTGCGCCGCACGCAGAGAGGGCTAGAATGCTCGGCGTTGCACCGTCCTCTCCTTTGCCGAGCACCTCCATGCGCCGTCTTTTACTGACTTTCCTTTTATTGGGCTCAGGCCTCGCCCATGCCGGCGAACTGCCGGAAACCGACTGGCTCGAACTGATGCCCAAGTCGGACCAGAAAGCCCTCGAGGCCATGCCCGAAATCGACCACAACTCTCCCGAAGCCAATGGCACCTTTACCCAAAAGGGTGGCATGAAGCAGAGCAAGGGCTTGCCGGCGGTGATGTATTCGACCAAAACCGTGCCGTCGATGAACGACAAGAACATCCGCATCGGTGGTTATCCGGTGCCGCTGGAATCCGACGCCCAGGGCCGCAGCACGCTGTTCTTCCTTGTGCCGTATCCGGGCGCCTGCATCCACGTGCCGCCACCACCACCTAATCAATTGGTGTTGGTGCGTTATCCGAAAGGTTTGAAGCTGAATGACATCTATACCCCGCTGTGGGTGACCGGCACGCTGAAGGTCGAGAAGGTCAACAACGACCTGGCTGACGCAGCGTATGCGCTGGACGCGGCGAAGGTGCGGGTGGTGAAGGAATCAGACTTGTAGAGATTCAAATAATGAAATGGCTACCCCCGCCGCCCCCTGTGATCGCCCACTAAGCTTTCACAGGGGGCTCACCGGAGACCGTTGCCATGAACAAAGTAGCTATTGCCGCCATCGACCTGGGAAAACACACCTTT